>DATGDG010000441.1:0-7767 GCA_035311025.1 Casimicrobiaceae bacterium | reverse complement strand
GGCGATGACGACCGACTCGTTGACCGAGTATCCCAGCACCGCCAGCACCGCGGCCAGCACCGGCAGCGAGAATTCCCACTGGAACAGCGCGAAGAATCCAAGGATGATGACGACGTCGTGCAGGTTGGCGGCGATCGCGGCGACGGCGAAGCGCCACTCGAAGCGCAGCGCGAGGTAGATGACGATGCCGAACGACACCAGGAGCAGCGCGAGCGCCCCGTTCTGGTAGAGCTCCTTGCCGACCTGGGGCCCGACGAACTCGACGCGGCGCTGCGTCGCGCTCGGGTCGTCGGCCTTCAGCGCCGTCATCACGCGGTCCGAGAGCTGCGCGCTCGACATGCCTTCCTGCAGCGGCAGCCTGATCAGCGCGGTGTCCGACGCGCCGAAGCTCTGCGCCGAGGCCTCGGTGCCGAGTCCCAGCTTGTCCAGCGCCTGGCGGACCTTGCTGAAGTCGACCGAGTGGCCGTAATTCACCTCGATCACGGTGCCACCGCGGAAGTCGACGCCGAGGTTGAGGCCCCTGACGCTCAGGAAGACGATCGCGGCGATGAAGGTGACCAACGATATGACGTTGAACACCAGCGCGTGCCGCATGAAGGGAATGTCGCGCGAGATGCGGAAGAATTCCATGGTCGCGTATCCGGGTCTTGTGGTCGGCGCGCTGCGTTCAGGTCTTGGCGGGCGCCGTCGCCTTGGACGTCGGATGCCACACCTGCCCGATCGAGATGTGATCGAGCTTGCGGCGTCCGCCGTAGATCAGTGCGACGATGCCGCGCGAGACGAACACCGCCGAGAACATCGAGGTCAGGATGCCCAGTACGTGGACGACCGCGAAGCCCTTCACCGGTCCCGTGCCGAAAGCGAACAGAGCGATGCCGGCGATCATCGTCGTGACGTTCGAGTCCAGGATCGTGCCCCAGGCCCGCTCGTAGCCGGCCTGGATCGCCG
The DNA here is from genome assembly GCA_035311025.1 of Casimicrobiaceae bacterium. Classification (GTDB taxonomy): domain Bacteria; phylum Pseudomonadota; class Gammaproteobacteria; order Burkholderiales; family Casimicrobiaceae; genus VBCG01. Next base: position 6,819 of record DATGDG010000441.1, on the reverse strand, counting down.
CGTGCGGCGTCGATCCCCAGCGCAGTTCCTCTCGGATGCGCTCGTTGATCAGGACGTTGGCGTCGATCGCCATGCCCAGGGTCAGCGCGATCGCGGCCATGCCGGGCAGCGTCAGCGTCGCCTGCAGCATCGACAGGATCGCGATCAGCAGCATCAGGTTGATCACCAGAGAGATCGTCGAGATCACGCCCATCAGCATGTAATAGGCGCAGATGAACGCGGCGAGCACGACGAAGCCGTACTTGACGGAGTCGAAGCCCTTGGTGATGTTGTCCTTGCCCAGCGACGGCCCGACGGTGCGTTCTTCGACGATCTCCATCGGCGCCGCCAGTGCGCCGGCGCGCATCAGCAGCGCGATGTCGTTCGCCTCGCGTGACGACATGTGGCCGCTGATCTGCACGCGACCGCCGCCGATTTCCTCGCGGATCACCGGCGCGGTGATGACTTCCGCCTTGTTCTTCTCGATCAGCATGATCGCCATGCGCTTGCCGACGTTGTCGCGCGTGACGTCCCTGAAGATCCTTGCGCCGGTGGGGTCGAGGTCCACGTGGACCGCGGGTTCCCCGGTCTGCGGGTCGAAGCCCGACTGGGCGTCGCTGATGCGGTCGCCCGTCAGCACGACCTGCTTGCGGACCAGGACCGGCTGGCCGTTGCGGTCGTAGAGGAGTTCGCTGCCGAAAGGCACCGACCCGCCGAGCGCCGCCTCCAGCGCGCCCGGGTCGTCGTTGACCATCCGGACCTCGAGGGTCGCGGTGCGGCCGAGGATGTCCTTGGCGCGCGCGGTGTCCTGGACACCGGGCAACTGCACGACGACACGGTCGCTGCCGGCCTGCTGGATGATCGGCTCGGCGACGCCGAGCTCGTTGACGCGGTTGCGCAGGATCGTGATGTTCTGCTGGACCGCGCCTTCCTGGATGCGCGTCTGCGCCTGCGGCGACAGCGCCGCGACCAGGCGCAGGTCACCGCCCGCGGCGTCCTGCTCGCGGACCTGGAGGTCAGGGAAGGATTTCTCGATCTCGTAGCGCGCCTTCTTGCGCTCGGCGTCGTCCTTGAACCGCAGCACGACGTTCGTGCCCTCGCGGCCGACCCCGGAGTAGATAACCTTCTTCTCCCGCATCAGCGAGCGGATGTCGGTCGTGTAGCGATCGGCTGCCTTGTCGAGCGCCGCCTTCATGTCGACCTGCAGCAGGAAGTGCACGCCGCCGCGCAGGTCGAGGCCCAGGTACATCGGCAGCGCGCCGATCGACGTCAGCCATTGCGGCGACGACGACAGCAGGTTGAGCGCGACGATGTAGTTGTCGCCGAGCTTCGATTGCAGCAGGTCCTTGGCGCGCAGCTGCGTGTCGTAATCGTTGAAGCGCACCTTGATGCCGATCGGGTCGAGTTCGGTGCCGCGGTAGGGAATGTTCGCGGTCTTCAGCGTGTCCTCGATCGTGCCGAGCAGCGCGCTGTCGATCTTGACCGCGGACTTCGACGACGACACCTGGACCGCCGGCACCTCGGGGAAGAAGTTGGGCAGCGTGTAGAGCATGCCCACGACCAGCGCGACGGCAATGACGATGTACTTCCAGAGCGGATACCGGTTCATGGGCGAGCAGGGGCGGAAGGCGAGGGGGGCCGCGCGGCGGATCGGGGGAGAAGGCTTCCCGCCTTCCCTATTGCAGTCCCTTGATCGTGCCCTTGGGCAGCAGCTGCGCGATCGCCGCGCGCTGCACAATCATCTGCGCATTGGGGCCGGTCTCGATCGTCGCGTACTGCTCGTCGAGCTTGACGATGCGGCCGAGGATGCCGCCCGAGGTGACGACTTCGTTGCCTTTCTCGAGGGCGGCGAGCATCGCGCGCGCCTCTTTCTGCTTCTTTTGCTGCGGGCGGATCAGCAGGAAATAGAACACGACGAAGATCGCGACCATCGGGAGGAAGGTCAGCAGCGTGTTTTCCTGGGTTGCGGCGCCTGCCGCCTGCGCATAAGCGGGAGTGATCAGCACGTCGGGGTCTCCGGTGGCAGTGACGGGAAACAGATCTTGCGGCCGCGCGAGGCTTCGATGAGTGAGCCCTGCGAGCGCGACTCCGCCCCCGGGAGGGGCAGTCAGTCCAACTGCTCAGTCTAACATGTGCCGCCGCCCCGCCGCGAATTCGGCGGCATAGGCCGCGAGGCGGTCGGCGGCGATGGCGTCGCGCAGCTCCGCCATCAGCGTCAGGTAGTAATGGAGGTTGTGGATCGTCGCGAGCCGCGCCCCGAGGATCTCGTTGATCCGGTGCAGGTGATGGAGGTAGCTGCGGCTGAAGTTGCGGCAGGTGTAGCAGCTGCAGGTCGGGTCCAGCGGACCGGTGTCGGCCTTGTGGCGGGCGTTGCGGATCCGGATGTCGCCGTGACGGGTGAACAGCCAGCCGTTGCGCGCATTGCGCGTCGGCAGCACGCAGTCGAACATGTCGATGCCCGCCGACACGCCCGCGACCAGGTCCTCGGGGGTGCCAACGCCCATCAGGTAACGGGGACGGTCCGCCGGCAGCCGCGCCGCGGTGTGCGCGAGGACGCGCAGCATGTCTTCCTTGGGCTCGCCGACCGACAGGCCGCCGATCGCGTAACCGTCGAAGCCGATCGCCTGCAGCCCTTCCAGCGAGCGATCGCGCAGGTCCTCGTACATGCCGCCCTGCACGATCCCGAACAGGGCGTTCGGGTTGTCAGCGTGCGCGGCCTTCGAGCGCGCCGCCCAACGCAGCGACAGCTCCATCGACTTCGCCGCCACGTCGTGGGTCGCCGGGTAGGGGGTGCACTCGTCGAACACCATCACGATGTCCGAATCGAGCGCGCGCTGGATCTCCATCGACTTCTCGGGGGTCAGCAGCAGCCGGTCGCCGTTGATGGGCGATGCGAACGCCACGCCTTCCTCGCGCACCTTGCGCACGGCGCCGAGGCTCCACACCTGGAAGCCTCCCGAATCGGTGAGGATCGGCCCCCGCCATCCCATGAAGCGATGCAGGCCGCCGTGGGCCGCGACGATTTCCTGGCCGGGGCGCAGCCACAGGTGGAAGGTGTTGCCGAGGATGATCTGGGCGCCGAGGCCCTCGAGCTCGGCCGGCGACATCGCCTTCACCGTGCCGTAGGTCCCGACCGGCATGAAGATCGGCGTCTCGATGCTGCCGTGAGCCACCGTCAGGCGGCCGCGGCGGGCGCGGCCGGAGGATCCGAGCACCGTGAAGGGAGTCAACACGCGGGAGAGCGACGTTCGCGCTACCTAGCGCGGACGGACCCCGATCGGGACGATCGGCTGGGGTTGGCGCGTCTCACCCTATCCGAACGTGATCGTTCCGTCCGGATGGGTCGTCAGCCGAAGTGCGGGTCCGAAACCGCTCTGGATGGATACCCCGTCGAGGAGGATCGCGAAACGGAACTTTGCTCGCCAGAGGTCCAATTGCTGGCGATTCTCCCAGCCCTTTGCGATCTGGTTCGGGTCGCCCGGAACGATCCCGGTCGGGCAGCCCGCTGCGCCGAAGTCGAAGGCGTTCTTCCACACCTGGTAGAAATCCCCGCCGAAGTCGGTGCCGAAGGTACTGTAAGTCGCGAGGACCGGGTACTGGGCCGCAATGCCGATCTGGATGACGCAGGCGCGGCCGGTGATGCGGTATGCGATTGCGGGATCGGGCAGGCCACGCGCATTCGGCTGCGACCAGGTCGCGACCACCGTCGTCCCGGGTTTCGCCTGGTTGCCCCCTGCGTAGGGCCCGGGGTTTCCGCGCAGCGCTGACAACGACGCCACGCCCTGGGTCAGCGGGCTCGGGACGATGGCCGCCGGATTCAGCGTGCGCACCGCGTAAGCGGTGCCGATGCCATCGGTGGTGTTGGGGTCGATCTGCTCGAGGCTGCCCCAGCCGTGCGGGACGATCGAGCCGGCCGTGGCGTCGCTGCGATCCTGGTCGTAGAACGTCCCCAGCACGACCGCGCGCCCGGCATTGGCGAAGGCGGCGACCACGGTGCCCACGGCCGTCGCGTTGGTGAACGTGCTGTCCTCGAACAGCAGGATGACGTCGTAGTTCGCGAGCAGCGTATCGAGGGAAGGAACCGACGTCGACACGTCGATGCCGGTGAACGTGTCGCCTGGAATCCTGGCGCTGAAGTTGGCCGCCGTCGCAGCGGAGAACGCGTTCGAGACCACCGCGATGCGGGCTGCATGCGCGCTGGCCGCGACGGCGAAGCTGAGCAGGACGGCCGCGGCGATGCGCAGCGTCGAAGGTATTGCCAAGGTCGGTCGGTGCGGCAGCGCACGAACAGTGCTGCCGGCGCAGGATTTCAGATGGTCTGTAGAGTAGCGGATAGCGGCTGTTTTGCCAATTGAAATAGCGACTCAACCCCCGTCCAGCCGCCGATTCGTTGCACAGGGACGCCTGGATCCCCGATTTGTCGCCGGGCGGCGACATTTTTGCATGCTTGCCGATACGTACGATTCGGCCGTCGCCTACCAGCCCGACCGGAGCCCTGTCAGACCGGGTTCCTTGCCGCCTTTTCCAGCAGCATCGCATCGCCGTAGCTCATGAAGCGGTAGCGCTTCGCGATCGCGTGGGCGTAGGCGTGGCGGATCGTGTCGTACCCGGCAAACGCGCTGACCAGCATCATCAGCGTCGATTTCGGCAGGTGGAAATTGGTGAGCAGCCGGTCGACGACGCGGAAAGCGTAGCCGGGGGTGATGAACAGCGCGGTGTCGCCGGGGCCGGCGTGCAGTCGGCCCGACGCGTCGACGGCGGCCTCCAGCGCCCGCAGGCTGGTCGTACCGACCGCGACGACGCGGCCGCCGCGTGTCCGCACCCTATCGATCGCGTCGACCGTCGCTTGCGGGATCTCGTAGGTTTCCGAATGCATCCGGTGTTCGGACAGCTGCTCGGCCTGGACCGGCTGGAAGGTTCCCGCGCCGACGTGCAGCGTGACGAACACCTGCTCGACGCCGCGCTCTGCCAGCGCCTCGAACATTGGCGGATCGAAGTGCAGGCCCGCGGTCGGCGCCGCGACCGCACCTCGCACGCGCGCGTACACGGTCTGGTAGCGCTCGGCATCCGAGGCGTCCGGCGCGTGGGTGATGTAGGGCGGCAGCGGCAGCTCCCCGTGCTGCTCGAGCCAGCGGTGCAGTTCGCCCACGCCGTCGAACTTCAGGCTGAAGAAACGGTCGTCGCGCGCCTCGACGGTCGCGCGCGCGCCTCCCGGCAACAGGATGACGCCGCCGATTCGGGGCGGATGGCTCGCCCGCAGCTGCACGATCGCCGAGTCGACGCCGGTGACGCGCTCGACCAGCATTTCGACTTCCCCGCCGGTCGGCTTGCGACCGCGGATGCGCGCGTTGATCACGCGCGTGTCGTTGAACACCAGCAGGTCGTTGGCATCGAGCAGCGACGGCAGGTCGGTGAAGCGCAGGTCGTCGAGCTTCGGCCCGTCGACGTGGAGCAACCGACTGGCGCTGCGCTCGCGGGCGGGGGTCTGAGCGATGAGCTCGGGCGGCAGATCGTAGTCGAAATCCGAAAGTGAATGGCGCTGTTTCACGGGGCTGGGATGCGGACCGATTGCCCCGATGTGCGGGATGCCATGCCCATTGAAGTTGGTGCCGGGGAAGGGAGTCGAACCCTCACGCTGTCGCCAGCGGCGGATTTTGAGTCCGCTGCGTCTGCCATTCCGCCACCCCGGCGAGAAACGGCTGCAGGGATACTTGGCCCTGGAGCCCGCGTGACGCGGGCCCGCATTATCGCGGAAAACCGCCGCGCCCGCGAACTTGCGTGATCTCGGACACGTGGCTTAGACGTGCGCAGCGGCCATCGCCCCCAAGACCACGGCCGCCGCCGCACCACCGTAAGAGAAATACTGCAGCCACCGGCGCCGGGTCAGCAGGGTGATTGCCGCCAGCGCGATCGAGATCTGGATCAGGGTCGTCGCTTGCGCCCAGCGATGGTGGACGTGCATCGCTGCCTCGCTCTTCTCCTCCATCTCGGTCGATCGCTTCTCGAGCGCCTGGGCCTTGGCCATGATCTCCTTCTTTTCCTGGTCGTAGCGGGCGATCTCCGACCGGTACTTGTCCGCGGCGGGGCCGCTCGCCAGCACCGAGCCCAGCTCGGCGAGGTTCTGCTTGCTGCTCTTCGACTGGTAGAAATTCCACTGATCGGACGCTTCCGTCCTGCGGATCGCCGAGTCGTTCTTGTAGAGCAGGGCGTCGTTCTGCGTCGCGCCGCCCATGTACCCGAAGAAGGCGCCGATGGTGGCGAAGATCGCAGTCATCATGGCGATGCGACCTGTGAAAGGGTCGCGCGAATGCGCCGCATGCTCGACTTCGTGGTCGTGCGGACCATGCACGTGGAATCCATTCTCTGACATCGCAGCTTCTCCCTGTCGTTATGGCGGTCGTTATGTCCGGCCGCGGCGCTGGTAGGTCACGTAGTCGTAATCGAACCCCTCCGGCGCGTCGAGGCGATGGTGCTCGCGCGCCGCCTCCGCCCAGCGTGCCCGGTCCAGCGACGGAAAGACGGCATCGCCTTCGAACGCCCGGGCGATTTCGGTGATGTATGCCGTCTGGGCGATCGGCAGCGCAAGCCGGTAGAGTTCGGCGCCGCCGATGCAGAATGCAGGCCCGGGGAGGTCGACGCGGGCCATTGCATCGCTGAGCGATGCGACGACGGTCGCGCCTTCGGCCTTGAAGTCGGATGGGCGGGTGACGACGATGTTCTGCCGCTGCGGCAGCGCTCGTCCGAGCGAGTCCCACGTACGGCGCCCCATGATCACCGCGTGACCGAACGTGAGCGCGCGGAAGTGTCGCAGGTCGTCGGGGAGTCGCCAGGGGAGCGCGC
>DATGDG010000440.1:0-5856 GCA_035311025.1 Casimicrobiaceae bacterium | reverse complement strand
CGTGATGCCGTCGGGGGGAAGCACGCCGAGCGCGATCCGCGTCGCGTCCCCGGTGCCGCGCGGGGGCGCCTGGCGCACGAAGCGGATGTCAGGTGCCGCAAGCGCGGCCTCGACGGCCTGCGCGCCGTGTCCGGTGACGATGGCGATCGCGCGGGGACCGAGGTTGCGTACGGCGGCGAGGACGTGGGCAGCGAGCGGACGGCCCGCGAGCGGATGCAGGACCTTGGGCAGCGCCGAGCGCATGCGCTTGCCCTGGCCGGCGGCGAGGATTGCGACGTTGGGGGCTGCGGCCATCAAGCAGTGGAAACCTGGGTGGAAAACGATGATACGCCAGCGGCCGGCTGCCCCGTCCCGGCAGGCGCCGCAGCCGACCTCGACGCCCCTTCGGTGGGACGCCGGCCGGCGACTGCAGCGCGCATCAGTTCTGGATGATCGTCGGCGGACTGGTCGCGAAGAGGTCGATCACGTTGGCCATGCCCATCGCGGCCAGATTCCTCGGAATCGCCACTTCGCGGCGTTCGAGGATGTCGCACTGCAGGTACATCTGCCGCAGCCGGCGCTCGGCGTCCTTCGGCGAGCCCGCGATGATCGAGACGTTCTCGATGCGCTGGCCCGTGCGCGTGCGGATGGTGAAACCGTAGCGGATCATGATCGCTCCTCCTGGGCACACGCCCTCGCATGCGCCCGACCTCCGACCGCGGACCCGCACCCCCCGGTCCGCGAAAGAGACTCGGAGATCAGCAAATTGCATACCGCGGGATTCCAGTCGCGGCAGCGCCCTGACAGATGGTCGCCGGGATCCGCAGCGGCTGGGCGGGGGCCGGGGTACACCGGCCCACGCTTCGCCATCTTCGGCGAAAGTGAGTGCTTACCTTTAGCGCCACCACCGAGGGATTTGCATGGCCCGGCACCTCCCGCGGGCGCACGCCCCTCCTGTGGCCCCGTCCGGGCCAATGTTGCCGAAGGTCGACCGCGCGGGTCGGGGTCGCCCGTCGGTGAGGGTCAGTCGATGAGCGTCAGTCGGCGACGACGACTGCTGGGCCCGCAACCTGCCTGACGGGCCGGGAGAGCCACACGACGCCGATCAGCGCCAGGAACACCAGCGCCGACAGGTAGAAGATGTCGTTGGCCGACATCATGTACGCCTGCTGGTCGATCAGGCGGTTGATCACCGCGCGCCCCTGCTCCGGCGTCATCCCATGCGCCTGCAAGCCGGCGAGCGCCTGCACCGACGCCGGGTTGTAGGCGTTGATGCCCTCGGCCAGCTGCGCGTGGTGCAGGCTCGCCCATCGATCCCACCACGTCGTCGTGATCGAGGTCCCGAACGAGCCGGCCGTGATGCGCGCGAAATTGAACAGGCCCGACGCCGCAGGAATCCGGTCGTGCGACAGTCCCGAGAGGCTCAGCGTGACCAGCGGAATGAAGAACAGCGCCATCGCCACGCCCTGGACCACCGTAGGGATCAGCAGCGTCGTGAGGTCGGCCTCGGTGTTGAAGTGCGAGCGCATCAGCAGCACGACGGCAAAGACCGAGAAGGCCCCGGTGGAGAAGATGCGCGGATCGACGCGGTGCAGGGTCCTGCCGACCACCGGCATCAGCAGGATCGCCAGGAATCCGACCGGGGCGAGCACGACACCCGCCATCGTCGCCGTGTAGCCCATGTATTGCTGCAGCCACAGCGGCAGCAGGACCAGGTTCCCGAAAAACGTCCCGTAGCCCAGGGACATCGCGAGGGTGCTCGTCCAGAAGTTGCGCCGCGCGAACAGCCGCAGGTCGACGATCGGATGACGGTCGGTCAGCTCCCAGACGATGAACACCGCAAAGGCCACGACGACGACGATCGCGAGCGCCACGATGTAGCTCGAGCCGAACCAGTCGAGGTCCTTGCCCTTGTCGAGCATGACCTGCAGTGCCCCGACCCACAGGATGAGGAGCGCGAGCCCGACGCCGTCGACCGGCACCTTGGCCGTCGGCGTCTCGCGCGTGCGGTAGATCAGCCATGTCACCGCGACCGCGATCAATCCGACCGGAATGTTGATGTAGAAGATCCACGGCCAGGAGAGGTTGTCGGTGATCCATCCGCCGAGCAGCGGACCCGCCACCGGCGCGACCAGCGTCGTGATCGCCCACACCGCGAGCGCACTCCCCGCGCGCTCCTTCGGGTAGGAGGACAGCAGCAGCGACTGCGACAGCGGAATCATCGGTCCGGCGACGGCGCCCTGCAGCACGCGAAACAGGATCAGCGTGGACAGCGATGGCGCGAGCCCGCACAGGAACGACGAGATGACGAAGAGCAGCACCGATGCCGTGAACAGCCGTACCTGCCCGAAACGCCGCGTCAGCCAGCCGGTGAGGGGCAGCGAGATCGCGTTGGCGACACCGAACGAGGTGATGACCCAGGTCCCCTGGTCCGGAGAGACGGCGAGATCGCCGGAAATCGCGGGGATCGACACGTTCGCGATCGACGTGTCGAGCACGTTCATGAACGTCGCGAGCGAAAGGGCGATCGTGCCCAGTGCGAGCGCGATTCCACCAAGAGGCACGGGGGCGGCGGGCGGGGCTAGGGCGCCGGAGTCCGATGACGTGGCCATGTCCGCGATGGGAGCGTCCGGACTAGAGCGGCTTGCTGCGCGCCGCCGCGATGCGCTTCACCGAATGGGAGCGCACTGCATCGGCGGCGCGCGCATGCCTTGCGTCCGCCGCGACCCGCGTCGTCGAAGCGCCCGCTTCGTTGGCCGCGATGATCGCCCGCACGCGCTCGTCGGCGACCGCCTCCTCGGAATGGAAGACGTCGGTCGAATAGGGAACTCCGCCCTGCGCGATCTCGGGCAGGCGCACACCGCTGCGGTCATGCGTGTCGACGTCGACCTGCATCGACAGGCCGATCTGCAGCGGGTGTGCCGCCAGATCCTCGGGATCGAGCGCGATGCGCACCGGGATGCGCTGGACGATCTTGATCCAGTTGCCGGTGGCGTTCTGCGCGGGCAGCAGCGCGAACGCCGAGCCGGTGCCCGCTCCGAAGCCCATGACCTTGCCGTGATAGTCGACCTTGCTTCCATAGAGGTCGGCGGTCAGCGACACCGGCTGGCCGACGCGCATGTGCGCGAGCTGCGACTCCTTGAAGTTCGCATCGACCCAGACCTGGTCGAGCGGCACGATCGCCATCAGCGGCATGCCCGGCGCGACGCGCTGCCCCAGCTGCACGGCGCGCTTGGCGACGAAGCCCGAGACCGGCGCGGGAAGCTCGGTGCGGGCGTAGGTGAGATACGCTTCGCGCACGCGGGTGGCGGCATTGCGCACGTCGGGATTGTCGTCGACGCTCGTGCGGTCGATGTGGGCCTGGTTCGCCGCGAGTTGTTCCTGTGCGGCGACCAGCGCGGCTTTGGCGGTGTTGACCGTGCCTTGCGCGTGCTTGAGGTCCTCGCTCGAGATCGCGCCCGAGCCCGCGAGCCGCTGGCGGCGCGCAAGATCGTCCTCGGCGCGATCGAGATCCGACCTGCGCATCTCGACGGTCGCCTTCAGCTGTGCGCTGGTCGCGAACATCGCGCGCACGTCGCGCACGGTCTTCGCGAGCTGCGCCTCGGCGCGGTCGAGCGCCACCTTCGCGTCGGAGCGGTCGAGCTGGACCAGCAGCGCGCCGGCCTTGACGAACTGCGTGTCGTCGGCGCCGATGGCCACGACCGTGCCGGAGATCTGGGGCGTGATCTGCACGACGTTGCCGCTGACGTAGGCGTCGTCGGTCGTCTCGTCGTAACGGTCCGCCCACAGCCACCACGCGGCCCAGGCGATGCCGGCGATGACGACAACGCCCAGCACGAGCGCGAGCCCCAGCTGACGCCTCGATTGCAGCGTCGATGCTGCCGTGGATTGCGTATCGCCTTTCATGATGGTGAATTCCCGCGATATCCGCCGCCCAGCGCGCGGATCAGGTTGACTGAAAGCGCGAGCTCGCGCGCGCGCAGGTCGACGTCGAGGCCCTGCTGCGCCAGCAGCGGCTGCTCGGCGAACAGCACTTGCAGATAATCGCCGAGGCCCTCTCGGTAGCGCATCAGCGCGAGGTCGTAGGCCTCGCGCGCCGCCGCGAGCGCCTGCGCCTGCTGCCTGCGCTGCGCCTCGACGCTCCTGAACGACGCGAGCTGGTCGACGACGTCGCGCAGCGCGTCGACGAGCGTCTGGTTGTATTGCTCGACCGCGGCGTCGTAATCGGCATCGCGCGCCGCGAGGTTCCCCTGCAGCCGTCCGGCATCGAAGATCGGAAGGGTGATCGCCGGTCCGAGGCCCGCCATGCGGCTCGCCGCCGAGAAGAACTGCGACGCACCCAGGCTCTCCAGACCGACGAATGCGGCCAGGTTCACGTTCGGATAGAACTCGGCCTTGGCAACGGCGATGTCCTTCTGCGCCGCTTCGACGCGCAGGCGCTGCGCGACGAGGTCGGGCCGCCGGCCGAGGAGCTCCGCCGGAATGACCGTGGGCAGCGCCAGGGGTCCCAGCGCGTGTGCGTCCGGGCGCGCGATGTCCAGCCCGCGGTCGGGACCACGGCCGAGCAGCGCCGCAAGCTGATTGCGGGTGAGCGCAATCGTCTCGTCGATCTGCTCGATGCGTTCGCGCGCGGCGGGCAGCGTCTCCTCGGTCTGCTTGAGCTCGAGCCTGGAGTCGATGCCCGCGGCATTGCGGTCACGCGTCAGCGCGTAGAGCTGTTCGCGGCGGGCGAGCGTCGCCTGCGCGATGTCCCGCTGCTGGTACGCGCGCTGCAACTGCACCCAGGCCTGCGCGACGTTCACCGCCAGCGCGAGCCGGGCCGCCTGCGCATCGACCTCGGCGGCCTTCGCCTGGCTGATCGCGGCTTCCCAGGCCGAGCGGTTCTTGCCCCAGAAGTCGATCTCCCAGTTCAGCGTGGCCTCGAGCCGGTAGTAGGTGTCCCAGCTGCCGCCGAGCGGCGGCGGATAGAACGTGCTCTCGGAGAGCAGCTGGCGCGTAACCTCGCCGCCCGCATCGACGCGCGGATACAGCGACGACCTGGCGATCGCCGCGTAGGCGAGCGCCTTGCGCGTGCGCGCCTCGGCGACCTTCAGCGTCGGGCTGGCGGCGAGCGCCTCGTCGATCAGCCGGTCGAGTTCGGGATCGCCGAAGGCCTTCCACCAGTGCGCATCCGGCCACGCCGAAGGCGACGTCTTCACCGTCGCGAGCGTGCGCGCGCTCGCGAGCGCGTCGGCGCTCGCCGGCGACGCTTCCGGCGCGAGCCCGTGCATGTTCGCGCAGCCGGCGACGAGAAGCACCGCCGACATCACGACACCGCGGCCGATCCTTCCGCTCATGGCACTTCCCTGTGCATCCAATCCTCCGTCGACACCGCGGCGCGCGGCAGCTGCGGCGCCATGGCGCTGGCTTCGCGGCTCAGCCATTGGCGAGCATCCGCTGCAGGAAGTCCTCGAGTTGCCGGACTTCGGCCTTGCTGAAACCGCGCAGCGAGCGGTTCAACACCCGCACGGCGCCGTGGATCAGCTTCGGGTAGACCGCGCGGCCCTCGGCGGTCAGCTCGATGGTGATCTTGCGGCGGTCGTCCGGACTGCGCAGGCGCCGGACGAGCTTCTTGCGTTCCAGACGGTCGAGCATCCGCGTCATCGCGCCCGGGTCGTACGCCGCGCCCCTGCACAGCGCCGACGGGGAAGCCGTCTCGCCTCCCGCCAGCTTGACCAGCACGACGAACTGCGCGGCCGTGATGTCGAGGGGCGCGAGCTCGAGGTCGAGCGCCTCCATCAGCGAGGTCTTCACCAGGGTCATCAGCCGGCCGACGCTGTTCGACGGATCGAAGCTGCTGGAGTCGTAGATCGCAGTCACGGGCGCGCTCTCGCGGCG
>DATGDG010000439.1:0-5407 GCA_035311025.1 Casimicrobiaceae bacterium | reverse complement strand
GCACCAGCACGGTCTTGCTGACGCGCTGCATCGTCAGCGATCCGCCGCGCCGCGGGCCGCGCGGGCGCCGGGCGTGCCGCGGCCCGCGCGGCGGTCGCGCGTAAAATGCACGGACGACCGCGTGCGGGCAGTCGCGGGCATCATCGGGCGCTTCATGAGCATCGTCGAGAATCGCAAGGCATTTCACGACTATTTTATCGAGGAACGGTTCGAGGCCGGAATCGCCCTCGAGGGTTGGGAAGTGAAGGCGATCCGCGGCGGCAGGGCGAACCTCAAGGAGGCCTACGTCGTCGTCAAGAACGGCGAGCTGATGCTGATCGGCGCGCACATCTCGCCGCTTTCCACTGCGTCGACGCACGTCAACCCCGATCCGACGCGAACGCGGCGGCTGCTGCTGCATCGCGAGGAGATCAACCGGCTGATCGGCAAGGTCGAGCGTGCCGGCTACACGCTGATTCCGATCGACCTCCATTACAAGAACGGCCGGGTCAAGCTCACGATCGGGCTTGCCAAGGGCAAGAAGCAGCACGACAAGCGTGCGACGATCAAGGAGCGTGAATGGAATCGCGAGCAGCAGAGGCTGCTGCGCAGTCGCGGCTGAGATCGTCGGCGAGCTCACCTGCGGCCGCCATTCCGCTCGCCACCGCGGCCTCGAGGGTCGCCGGGAATTCGTCGTACGTGTAGTCGCCCGCGAGGTAGACGCCTCCGGCAAGACGTCCGCAGCGCGGGAGCGCGAGGCCGGGCACGCAAGCGTAGGTCGCGCGCTTTTCCACGATCACCTGCGACCAGCACAGCGCCGGCAGCCCGGGACTTCCCCGTCGCAGCTGGGCGTCGACGGCCGCCACCAGCGCAGGATGGCCGAGCTTGCCGTGAGGCCCGCTCGCGCTGATCACGACCGCGTAGAGCGTGCGGGGGAGAGCCGCGGGGCCGGTGACCCCGGCGCGGGCGACGATGTCGGAACGGTCGAACACCCACTGGCCGGGGGCGTCGTCGAGTCGCAGCAGTCCGCGCGGCAGGCGGTGGGCCGCCGGGTACCCGAGGTAGATGGTGGTGATCGGCTCGTAGCGCAGGCGCCGCGTCTGGTGGAGCGCCGCAGCGATCGCAGGGTTCGCGTCCGCGATCGCCGGTGCGAAGGCACCCTGCAGCTGGTGCGGCCCGACGGCGACGATCGCCGCCCGCACGCGCGAGGGCGTGCCGCGCACGACGACGCCGATGCCCTCCGGTCCGATCGCCCCGATGCGCGCGGTTGCTGCCGTGTGCACCGCGTGCCCGCGCGCGCGCAGCCAGCGCGCGGCCGGCTCGGGGAGGGCGTCGGCCAGGTCGACGCGTGCTGCGACGACGCGTGCGGCCGTCGCATCGGCATCGAACGCCGCCCGCAGCACGTTCGCGAACACCCGGGCGGAGGCCTGCGCCGGTGGTGTGTTGAGGGCGGCGAGGCACAGGGGTTCCCACAGGTGTTCGCGCGCGCGCCGCGGGAGGGCTGCCAGCAGCGCGCCCACCGTGGCGTCCGGCAGGACCTGGAAACGGTCGCGCCGCAGCCGCGCAAACCAGCGCAGCGTCGCGAGGCGCTCGATCAGCGTCAGACCCGATGCGGTGAGCACTCCGAGCGCCAGGCCGAACGGCGCGGGCAGCGCGCGCGCGGTCAGCCGGAGCGCGTTGCGCTGGGTGTCCGTCAGCGGCCGCATCGACAGTGCCGACGTCGACCATGCCGGACCGTCAGCGTCGCCGCGCAGCGCATCCGCGATCGCCAGCGTCCGGCTGTAGGCACCGAGCAGCAGGTGCTGGCCGTTGTCCAGCGGCAGGCCGTCGCGCAGCACCCGTCGCGCGCGGCCCCCCAGCACCGGAGCTGCCTCGTAGAGCGCGACCCGATGGCCGCGACGCGCAAGTTCGATCGCGGCGCTGCAGCCGGCCCAGCCGCCGCCGATTACGGCGACCGGGTCGTCCAAGCGATCCTCGTGGCGATCCAGAGCTTGCGCAGGGGCGTCAGCGCGATGCGGCGATCGAGGACGCGGCACCCGTCGCGCTCGATCTCGTCGAGCAGCGTCCGGTAGATGGCCGCCATCGCGAGGCCCGCGCGCTGCGAACGGCGATCGCGGGCCGGCAGGCGCGCGAGTGCGCGGTCGTACCAGGCGCGTGCGCGCTCGATCTGCATGCGCATCAGTGCCTCGAACCCGGGAGACGTCCGGCAGCGCAGCACTTCCGAGGGCGCGACCCCGAAACGGGCCAGTTCGTCCAGCGGCAGGTAGATGCGCCCGCGCCGCGCGTCCTCGCCGACGTCGCGGATGATGTTGGTCAGCTGGAAGGCGATGCCGAGATCGCGCGCGTAGTCGCGCGTGGCCGGATCCTCGTAGCCGAAGATCTCCGCGGACATGAGCCCGACGACGCCGGCGACCCGGTGGCAGTAGGTTTCGAGCGCGACGAAGTCCGGATAGCGGACCTGGTCGAGGTCCATCTCCATGCCATCGATGACCGTCTGCAGCAGCGCCTGGGGCAGCGGGCGGCAACGGTTGCTCTCGGCAAGCGCGCGTGTCACCGGGTGGGACGGCGTGCCGCCGTAGACGGCGGCGATCTCGCTGCGCCACCAGGCCAGCTTTACCCGGGCGACCTCGGGATCGGAAACCTCGTCGACGACGTCGTCGACTTCACGACAGAACGAATAGAGGGCCGTGATCGCCCGGCGCCGGTCCGGCGGCAGCAGCCGGAAGCTGTAGTGGAAGCTCGAGCCGCTCTGGGCTGCCTTGCGTGTGCAGTACTCGTCCGGGGTCATGATGTCGGCGTCATGCTCTTGCGCCGAGGCACCAGCGCCCGGCCCGCGACGATCATCCAGTCGCGCATGCCCAGCGTCGGACGACGCCCGAAGACGTCGCCGTCGACGGCATCGATGCGCTCGAGGATGCGCGTTCCGCCGGCGATGACGGCGGCGAGCTCGATCCCCGCCCGCCACGGCAGGTTGCGGACCAGCGGCCGGCCGGTGGCGAACAGCACCCGCGTGCGCTGGGTCTCGAAGCGCATCAGGCGCGACCAGCGCTCGTCGCGCACACCGCCGGCGATCTGCGACTCGGGTACGCCGAAGCGGTCGAGGTCCTCGCGCGGAAGGTAGACCCGCCCCTTGCGCCAGTCGACAGCGACGTCCTGCCAGAAATTGGCGAGCTGCAGGCCCGTGCAGATCGCGTCGCTCGCCTTGCGATTGGCGTCGTCGTCGCGATCGTAGAGCGCGAGCAGCAGGCGGCCCACCGGGTTGGCCGACCGGCGGCAATAGTCCGCGAGGGCGTCGAAGCTGGCATAGCGGGTCACGCTGACATCCTGCGCGAACGCCGACAGCAGGTTGCGCAGCGGGGCGAGCGGCAGCCGGTGCTCGCGCACCGCCGCGGCGAGCCCGGCGAACAGCGGATCGGGGGGCGTTTCGCCGCGCTCGATCGCATCGAGCTCATGCGCGTAGCGCGCGAGCTCGGCGAGCCTCGCCTCGGCCGTCGCATTGCCCTCGTCGGCGATGTCGTCGGCGGCGCGGGCGAAGTGATAGATCGCGACGACCGCGGTGCGCAGCCGCCGCGGCAGCAGCGCCGAGGCGACGGGGAAGTTCTCGTAATGGCCGACCGGCAAGCGGGGTTCTCCGTGGGCATCGCGGATTGCAGCGCAAGGGACGGGCCGATTCCGCAAACGCGTCGCGTCGTCCGGTTTGGCAGGGTCGGCGACGGTCGGCTATACTAGCCGATTCGGCGAATTGGCTTCGGTTGGCGATCGCGGCAGGGTCGGGGCCCTGCCGACGGCCGAATGGGTGGCCGATCCGGGTGGCCGCTTCCGGTTGCCGCTTCGGGTTGCCGAATCCAGGCCGCCGAATCCGGGTTGCCGATGCGATCCCGTGTCCCGGCGTCGAACGCCGCGGGTGCCTCGCCGTGCCTCGGCTGCGAAAGTGGCGGAACTGGTAGACGCACCAGCCTTAGGAGCTGGCGGGGCAGCCCGTGGGGGTTCGAGTCCCCCCTTTCGCACCATCGATTCCATCCAGCAAGGATTTGTGTCGCATGCAGAACACTCTCGAAACGTTGGGCGGACTTGAACGGCGTCTGAACGTCGCGGTCCCGCTCGTCGACATCGAAGGCGAGGTCCAGAAGCGTTTGTCGCGCCTTGCGAGGACCGCGAAGCTCGCCGGTTTCCGGCCGGGCAAGGTCCCGATGAAGCTGCTTGCGCAGCAATACGGGGCGCAGCTTCGCTCCGACGTGATCTCGGAAGCCGTGCGGTCCGGCTTCGACGACGCCGTGCGCGCGCAGAAGCTTCGCATTGCGGGCACGCCGCGCATCGAGCCCAAGGCGGGCGACGGGCAGGCGCCGGATGCGCTCGAGTTCTCGGCGGTGTTCGAGGTCTATCCCGAAGTCGCGATCGGCGATGCATCGAAGATCACGATCCGCCGCCCGCAGGTCGAGGTGACCGGCGAAGACGTCGACCGCACGCTCGACGTGCTGCGCCGGCAACGGACCACGTACTCGCCGGTCACCCGCGAGGCGGCGGCCCGGGACCGCGTCCGGGTCGATTTCACCGGGACCATCGACGGCGTCGAATTCTCCGGCGGTCAGGCCAAGGATTTCCCGATCGTGCTCGGCGAAGGGCGGATGCTTCCCGAGTTCGAGGCGGCCGTCACCGGCATGAAGGCGGGCGAGAGCAAGACATTCCCGCTTGCGTTCCCGGCCGACTACCACGGGCGCGAAGTCGCCGGCAAGACTGCGCAGTTCGCGCTGACGGCGGTCGAAGTGGCGGAGCCGAAGGTGCCCGAGCTCGACGGCGAATTCGCGAAGGCCTTCGGCATCGCGAGCGGCGACGTCGCCGACCTGCGCCGCGAAGTCGAGTCCAATCTCAGGCTCGAGCTCAAGCACAAGGTCGCCGCGATCGTCAAGGAGCAGGCGCTCAAGGGACTGCGCGAGCAGGGCAGGTTCGACGTCCCCAAGTCGCTCGTCGAAGGCGAGGCGAGGAGCCTGCGCGAGCGCATGATCGCCAACCTGAAGCAGCAGCCCGGTGCGAGGCCCGAAGACCTCGCGATCGGGGCCGACGTGTTCCGCCCGCAGGCCGAGGAGCGCGTCGCGCTGGGTCTCCTGATCGCCGAACTGGTCAGGCGAGAGGACCTGCACGCCAAGCCCGAGCAGGTCAAGGCGCTGGTGCACGAGCAGGCGCAGACCTACGAACAGCCCGAGGCGGTCGTGCGCTGGCATTACGAAAAGCCCGAGCGGCTGGCCGATTTCGAGGCGGTCGCACTCGAGCAGAACGTCGTCGACTGGGTGCTCGCGAGGGCGAACGTCGTCGACGAGCCGACGACGTTCGAGGCGGTGATGGGTCCGCGCCCGGGCGCCTGAGCACAACGTACGGCAACCTCTTTCGCCGCGCGCGGGGGGGGCCGGCCCGCCGACCGGCGCTTGACGGC
>DATGDG010000438.1:0-2318 GCA_035311025.1 Casimicrobiaceae bacterium | reverse complement strand
GGCTCTTTTCCGGATGGAACTGCACGGCGAAGATATTAGCCCGCGCTATGGCGCAAGTAAACGGCGCCGGGTAGGCCGCCGTCCCGGCGGTCAGTCCGGGATCGGTGGGCACCGGATAGTAACTGTGGGCGAAATAGAATCGAGATCCGTCCTCGATTCCCGCCCACAGCGGATGCGCGCGCTGCTGGTGCACCGGACTCCAGCCCATGTGCGGGATCTTGAGCCGCTCGCCGCCGGGCAGAACCATGTCCTGCTCGCGAAACCGCAGCACGCGTCCGGGCAGGATTCCCAGGCAGGTCGTCGGCCCCTCCTCGCTGGCCTCGAACAGCATCTGCAGTCCGAGGCACACACCGAGGAACGGCCGATCGGCGAGGCACTCGAGAACGATCTCGCGCAGCCCCGACGCGTCGAGGCTCGCCATCGTGTCGGGCATCGCGCTCTGTCCCGGCAGCACGACGCGCGCCGCGTCGCGGATGACCTTCGCGTCGGCGGTGATGACGACGGAGGCCTGCGGCGCGACGTGGGCGAGCGCCTTGGCGACCGAGCGCAGATTGCCCATGCCGTAGTCGATGACGGCGATGTCGGGCATCAAAGGCTGCCCTTGGTCGAAGGAACTTCGCCCGGCGCGCGCGGATCGCGCTCGCAGGCCATGCGCAGCGCACGGGCGAAAGCCTTGAACACCGTCTCCGCCTGATGGTGCGCGTTGTCGCCGCGAAGGTTGTCGACGTGCAGCGTCACCAGCGCGTGGTTGACGAAGCCCTGGAAGAATTCGTGGATCAGGTCGACGTCGAAATTGCCGACCAGCGCACGCGTGAACTCGACGTCGAACACCAGGCTCGGGCGCCCCGACAGGTCGACGACGACCCGCGACAGCGCCTCGTCGAGCGGCACGTAGGCATGGCCGTAGCGGCGGATGCCCCGCTTGTCGCCCAGCGCCTGCTTGAAGGCCTGGCCCAGCGTGATGCCGATGTCCTCGACCGTGTGATGCGCGTCGATGTGCAGGTCGCCCTTGGCGGCGACGGCGAGATCGAACATGCCGTGGCGTCCGATCTGGTCGAGCATGTGATCGAGGAACGCGATTCCGCTCGACAGCTCGGTGGCCCCGCGCCCGTCGACGTCGATGGCGACCACGATGTCGGTCTCGGCGGTGCGGCGCGCAACGCGCGCGGCCCGTGCGGAGGAATTCTTTTCGGCAGGTGCGTTCATGTGCGTCCGTCGAGCACCGCGATCAGCGCGTCGTTTTCGGCGGGGGTTCCGACGGTGATGCGCAGGCAGTTCGCAAGCAGCGGATGGAAGCCGCTGACATTCTTGACCAGGATGCCCGCGGCGCGCAATGCGGCGAAGGTCGCGCCCGCGTCGGGAAAGCGCGCGACGACGAAATTGGCCTCGCTCGGGAACACCTGCACGCCGGGAAGCGCAGCCAGGCGGGTCGACAGCCGTCCCCGCTCGGCGCGCACCGCGGACGTCTGCTCCGCGAACAATGCGTCCTCGGCGAGCAGCACCCGCGCCGCCGCCTGCGTCAGCGAATTGACGTTGTAGGGCGAGCGCAGCTTGTCGATTTCGGCAATCCACGCCGGGTGCCCGATCGCATAGCCCAGGCGCATCCCCGCCATGCCGACCTTCGACTGCGTGCGCACGACGACCAGGTTGGGAAACTCCAGCACCCGCGGCAGGAATGCCGACGATCCGTAGGCGACGTAGGCTTCGTCGACGACGACCAGTCCCGGCGTCGCGCGGACGACCCGCTCGACGTCGGCCGCATCGAACTGGGTTCCGGTCGGGTTGTTGGGCGAGGCAAGCCACACCAGCGCCGGCCGCTCGCGTGCGATCGCCGCGAGCATCGCATCGACGTCGAGCGTCAGGTCGGAGCGAAGCGGCACCGGAACGTAGCGCATCCGCGCATGGCCCGCGTACACCCGGTACATGACGAAGGTCGGGTCCGGCGCGAGCACCGCCGCTCCCGACTCAGCCACCGCAGTCGTGATGAGCTGCAGGATCTCGTCGGAGCCGTTGCCCAGCACCAGCGCGACACCGTCGGGCAGCCCGAGCGTGCGGCGCAGCGCATCCCTGACCGCGTCCGCGCCGCCGTCGGGATACCGGTTGAGCTGCACCTGTGCGAGCGCGGCGCCGAGCTTCTGCCTGATGGCGTCGGGGAGGCTCCACGGGCTCTCGTTGGCGTCGAGCCTGATCATCCGATCGCCCTTGGCGACCGCGTAGGCGTGAAGGGCACGAACGTCGGCGCGGACCGTCGATGCGACGCGGGCGGCAACCTCCTCGTCGGCGACGGCGAGACGCTGCGGGCGGGAATCGTTCATCGG
>DATGDG010000437.1:0-4971 GCA_035311025.1 Casimicrobiaceae bacterium | reverse complement strand
GCCAGTAGAGCAGCATCGAGCCCATCGAGGCCATCAAGCGGTCGGCGATGTCGCGGGCCCCCGCGGCATCGTGGCTGTCCTTCTCGGGCAGGACCGTGCCGAGCGCCGATACCGCCGTGCGCATGACGTCCATCGGATGGGTGGAGGCGGGGATCTGCTCGAGCACGGCGCGGACCGGCCCCGGAATGCCGCGCAGCGTGCGCAGCTTGCGCTTGTAGGCGTCGAGCTCGACGTGCGTCGGCAGCCGGCCATGGACGAGGAGGTGCGCGATCTCCTCGAACTCGGAAGTGCCTGCGATGTCGAGGATGTCGTAACCGCGGTAGTGCAGGTCGTTGCCGGTGCGCCCGACCGTGCACAGCGCGGTGTTGCCCGCGGTCACCCCCGACAGCGCGACGGATTTCTTGGGCTTGGGCGTCGCCGACGGCGCCGGCTCGCTGGTGGAAGTGGTCATCGGTGGTCCGTGGCTTGGATCGGTGTCGAGGTGCCGGCTCAGCCCTTGCGCTGCGCGAACAGCGCGTCGAGCTTCTGCTCGTAGGCGTGGTAGCCGAGGTATTCGTAGAGGTCGCTTCGGGTCTGCATCGTCGCGACGACGTTCTTCTGGCTGCCGTCGCGGCGCAGCGCCCTGTAGACGTCGAGCGCCGCCTGGTTCATCGCGCGGAACGCCGACAGCGGATAGAGGGCGATCGCCACGCCGGCCTTCCCGACCTCGTCGACGGTCCACAGCGGGGTCTGGCCGAACTCGGTCAGGTTGGCGAGGACCGGCACGCCGACGGCGTCGGCGAAGCGACCGTACATCGTCAGCTCGGTGATCGCTTCCGGGAAGATCATGTCGGCACCTGCGGCGACGCAGGCCTGCGCGCGCTCGATCGCCGCGTCGAGTCCCTCGACGGCCAGCGCGTCGGTGCGCGCCATGACGACGAAATCGGGGTCGCTGCGCGCATCGACCGCGGCCTTGATGCGGTCGACCATCTCGGCCTGCGACACCAGCTCCTTGCCGGGCCGGTGGCCGCAGCGCTTGGCCCCGACCTGGTCCTCGATGTGCATGGCGCCGGCGCCGAACTTGATCAGCGACTTCACGGTGCGCCCGATGTTGAAGGCGGACGCGCCGAAACCGGTGTCGGCGTCGACCAGCAGCGGCAGCGCGCAGACGTCGGTGATCCGGCGCACGTCGGTGAGGACGTCGTCGAGGTTGCTGATCCCGAGGTCGGGGAGCCCCAGCGAGCCTGCGGCGACGCCGCCGCCGGACAGATAGATCGCCTTGAAGCCGCTCTTCTCGGCGAGCAGCGCGTGGTAGGCGCAGATCGCACCGGGCACCTGCAGCGGCGCCTCGGCCGCAACGGCCGCGCGGAACCGGGCACCTGCGCTCGGGGTGGCCATGGTCCCGTCAGGCCAGCAGCGAAGCGACGCCGGCGCGCTCTTCCTCGAGCTCCTTCAGCGTCGCGTCCATGCGCTGGCGGGAGAAGTCGTCGATCGGCAGGTCGCGGATGCGGGTGTACTCACCGCTCGCCGTGGTGACCGGCACGCCGTAGACGATGTCCTTGGGAATGCCGTAGCTGCCATCCGAGGGGATGCCCATCGTGACCCACTTGCCGTTGCTGCCCAGCACCCAGTCGTGGATGTGGTCGATCGCGGCATTCGCGGCCGAGGCCGCCGACGACAGCCCGCGCGCCTCGATGATCGCGGCGCCGCGCTTGCCGACGGTCGGGAGGAACACGTTGCGGTTCCAGTTCTCGTCGTCGATCAGGTCCTTGACCGACTGGCCGTTTGACGTCGCGAAACGGTAGTCGGCGTACATCGTCGGTGAATGGTTGCCCCAGACGGTCATCTTCTCGATCGAATCGACCGGCCGGCCGGCCTTGGCCGCGACCTGCGACAGCGCGCGGTTGTGGTCGAGGCGCAGCATCGCGGTGAAATTGCGCGGAGGCAGCGACGGCGCCGATTTCATCGCGATGTAGGCATTGGTGTTGGCGGGATTGCCGACGACCAGCACGCGGACCTCGCGGGAGGCGACGGCGTCGAGCGCCTTGCCCTGCTCGATGAAGATCTTGGCGTTCTCGAGCAGCAGGTCCTTGCGCTCCATGCCCGGCCCGCGCGGCTTGGCGCCGACCAGCATCGCGATGTCGGCGTCGCGGAAGGCGGCCTTCGGGTCCGCGCTGCCCTGCATGCCGGCGAGCAGCGGGAACGCGCAGTCCTCGAGTTCCATCATCACGCCCTTGAGCGCCGCCTGCGCCTTGTCGAGCGGCAGCTCGAGCAGCTGAAGGATGACGGGCTGGTCGGTGCCCAGCATCTGTCCCGACGCGATGCGGAACAGGAGGCTGTAGCCGATCTGGCCGGCGGCGCCGGTGACCGCGACGCGGACGGGTGCTTTCATCGAAGACTCCTGGAGCAAGAATGGGGCGGCAGGATGCGCAGGGCCGGGACCTCCGCGTCGCCCCGCATGCCGCAGTGCAATGCGCGCGCCGGGGCACAGTCGAATGGTAGGCGCGGCGCTGCGGTCTGTCAATTCAGTCCTATAACTGATATAAGATATCAAACAGCTCGCACCCCGTTCCCACTCCGTTACCTCTCAACCCTCTCCGGAGCCAGGCCGATGATCCGCACCCGGGTGCCCGGCACGCCGACGTTCCATCCGCTCTACGTGCAGATCAAGGCGCTGATCGAGCGCGGCCTCGAATCGGGCGAATGGAAGCCGGGCGAGGCCATTCCGCCTGAAACCGCGTTCGCATCGCGCTTCGGGGTGTCGCTCGGCACCGTGCGCAAGGCGATCGAGGCGCTGGCCGCCGAGAACCTGGTCGTCAGGCGCCAGGGCAAGGGGACCTTCGTCGCGACGCACACCGAGGAGAAGACCTCCAACTTCCGCTTCCTGCGGATTCGCCGCAACGACGGCGGCGACGAGTATCCGGGGAGCCGGCTCGTCGATTTCCGGCGCGCCCGGGCGGGTGCGGAGGTCGCGCGACTGCTCGGTCTCAAGCCCGGCGAAGGCGTCTTCGTCCTGAGGCGGGTGCTCGACTACGGGGGCGTTCCCACCGTGCTCGACGAGATCACGCTGCCGGCCGCGCTGTTCCGGGGCATGACCCGGGAACGCTACGATGCGCACCAAGGATCGATGTACGGCTTCTTCGAGACGCAGTTCGGGGTCACGATGCTGCGGGCGAGCGAGCGGCTGCGCGCGGTCGCGGCCGATGCCCCAACCGCGGCGATGTTGCGCGTCGCGCCGGGCGAGCCGCTGCTGGCCGTCGACCGCGTCAGCTACACCTACGGCGATCGGCCAGTCGAGCTGCGGCGCGGCCTGTGCTCGACGCGCAACCACCACTATTGGAACGAGCTTTCGTGAGCCGCTCTGCAACGGACCGCCGCGAACCGGGTGCAACCAACCCGGAGCCGGCACATCGAACCCGGCTGCGCTTCACGGGTGTGGCCTCGTCGCGTCGGGCCGCGCTATAATTTGCTGCTGCGCAAAAAAGAACACATGCGCTCTTTCCTCCGCGTTCACGCCGTCATCCGGGGTTGATTCATGGCCGCCATCGAACGACCTGCCGCCAAGCGACGCCCAGTTTTCCTCAACCTCGTCGCGATCAAGCAGCCGCTGCCGGCGATCGTCTCGATCCTGCACCGGATCAGCGGGGCGCTGCTGTTCGCCGTCGGCATCCCGCTGCTGCTGTGGTTCGTGCAGACGAGCCTCGCATCCAACGAGGGTTTCGACGCGGCGTTCGGGCCGCTCTCGTCGTGGCTCGGCAAGCTGGTGCTGCTGGGGATCGCCTGGGCGTACATCCACCACCTGCTGGCGGGGCTGCGGCATCTCGCACTCGACCTGCACATCGGCGTGAACCTCGCGCCCGCGCGCGCCGCCTCGGCGATCGTCATGGTCGTCGCGGTGCTGCTGACGCTGATCGTGGCGGTGCGGCTGTGGTAGGCCCGGTCCACAAGCTCGCGGTCGGCGCCCATTACGGCGCGCGCGACTGGCTCGCCCAGCGTGTCACCGCGATCGTCATGACGCTCTACACGCTGCTGGTCGCGCTGATCGTGCTGTGGCACGGCGGCCTCGACTACGCGACGTGGAAGGCGATGTTCGCCAGCGCGGCGTTTCGCGTCGCGACCTTCCTGTTCATGGTGTCGCTGCTGTTCCACGCCTGGGTCGGCATGCGCAACATCCTGATGGATTACGCCAAGCCGACGAGCCTGCGCCTCGCGCTGCAGATCGTCGTCGTCTGCGTGCTGGTCGCCTACGTCGGCTGGACCGCGCAGGTGCTGTGGGGTGGGCCATGACGCCGGTTGCGTCCGGGGAGGGCGGGACATGAGCCGCCTTCCGGTTCGACGCTTCGATGCGCTGATCATCGGCGCCGGCGGCGCGGGCATGCGCGCGTCGCTGCAGCTGGCGGAGGCGGGGCTGTCGGTCGCCGTGCTGTCGAAGGTGTTCCCCACGCGCTCGCACACCGTCGCGGCGCAGGGGGGCATCGGCGCCTCGCTCGGCAACATGTCCGAGGACAGCTGGCTCTGGCACATGTACGACACGATCAAGGGCTCCGACTGGCTCGGCGACCAGGACGCGATCGAGTACATGTGCAGGATGGCGCCGCAGGTCGTCTACGAGCTCGAGCACTTCGGCATGCCGTTCGACCGCAATCCGGACGGCACGATCTACCAGCGGCCCTTCGGCGGGCATTCGGCGAATTTCGGCGAGAAGGCGATCCAGCGGGCCTGCGCCGCGGCCGACCGCACCGGCCACGCGATGCTGCACACGCTCTACCAGCGGAACGTCATGGCGAAGACGCAGTTCTTCGTCGAGTGGATGGCGCTCGACCTCATCCGGGATGCCGACGGTGACGTCCTCGGTGTCGTCGCGCTGGAGATGGAGACCGGCCAGGTGCTGATCCTGCAGGCGAAGGCGACGCTGTTCGCGACCGGCGGCGCCGGCCGCATCTTCGCCGCGTCGACCAACGCGTTCATCAACACCGGCGACGGGCTCGGCAT
>DATGDG010000436.1:0-6358 GCA_035311025.1 Casimicrobiaceae bacterium | reverse complement strand
GTCGGGTCGCCCGCGGCCTCGGTCCCGGCGCCGGCGCTGCTCGCGCTCGCTGCGGCCATCGTCCCTTTTCTGGCCGTCAACCGTCCGCGCGCATCGATGTTCCTCGGCGACGCAGGCGCGGTTCCCCTGGGATTTCTCGCCGCGGCTTTCGGCATCGGAGGCGTCGTCTTGGGGCAATGGCCTTCCTGGTTTCCGCCGCTGGTGTTCCTGCCGTTCGTTGCCGATGCGAGCGTCACGCTGCTGCGGCGCGCGGCGCGAGGCGAGCGGGTGTGGGAAGGCCATCGCAGCCACTATTACCAGCGGCTGCACCAACTTGGCGCGGGACACGCCGGAACGCTCGCCGCCTATGCGGTCGTGATGCTCGGCACCGGGGCGAGCGCCGTTGCCTGCCTGGTCGCCGCACCCGCCGCCGGACCGTGGGCACTCGCGGGCGGGTGCGTTGTCGTCCTCATGTTGTTCGCGGCGATTGATTATCATTGGCGAAAGCACGCGACCGCCCCGGCCCCCCGATGACCCTACGCTTCAACTGGCGCGCAGCGCTGGCATTCGCCCACGACATCTGCATGACGGCGATCGCGTGGACGGCGATCTACTGGCTGCGCTTCAACCTCGAACTGCGCGAGCCCTTCGTCGGGGACATGTGGTCGACGCTCGCGTGGATCGTGCCGCTGCAGGCGACCATCTTCCTCTCGCTCGGCCTCTATCGCGGCCTGTGGCGCTATGCGAGCCTGCCCGACCTGCAGCGGATCGTGCTCGCAGCGGGGCTGGGCGCGATCCTGATCCCGCTGGTGCTGGTCATGCTGAAGCTGCAGACCGTGGTCCCGCGCAGCGTGCTGTTCTTCTACCCGATCGTGCTGATCTTCCTGATGGCGGGGTCGCGGTTCGTATACCGGATCTGGAAGGAGCATCGCCTCTACAGTCCGCTGGCCGCGCTCGGGGAGCCGGTACTGGTCATCGGCGCAGGCGAGGCCGGCGCGCGGCTGACCAGCGAGATGGCAAGGAGCCGCCAGTGGCGCGTCGTCGGCCTGCTCGACGACGACCCGCTGAAGCGCGGGAGGGAGCTGCGCAACGTCAGCGTGCTCGGACCGATCGCCGAACTCCCGAAGTGGATCCGCCACTACGGCGTGCGCAAGGTCATCATCGCGCTGCCGTCGGCCAACCATGCCGTGCGCAGGCGCGTCGCCGAGCTCTGCGCCGATGCCAACGTCGAGGCGCTGACGGTCCCGGCCTACGACGAGCTGATGTCGGGCCGCTCGCCGCTGACGATGCTGCGCAACGTCGAGCTCGACGACCTGCTCGGCCGCGACCCGGTCGTGCTCGACAACGCGGGCATCGCCGAGTGGCTGGGCAACCGCGTCGTCATGGTCACCGGTGCGGGCGGGTCGATCGGCGCCGAGCTGTGCCGGCAGATCGCGCGCTTCCGTCCCGCGCGCCTGGTCATGTTCGACATTTCCGAAGCCGCCCTCTACGAGATCAGGACCGCGTTGCTCGATGCGTTTCCGCAGCTGGGCATGGTCGCGATCGTCGGCGACGTCAAGCACGCGGCGCTGGTCGAGCGGACGCTCGAGCGCGAGAAACCCGACGCGATCTTCCACGCAGCCGCCTACAAGCACGTGCCGCTGATGGAGGAGACCAACGCGTGGCAGGCGGTGCTCAACAATGCCTACGGCACCTGGGTGATCGCCAATGCCGCCGTCGCCGCCAGGGTCGAGAAATTCGTGCTGGTCTCGACCGACAAGGCGGTGAACCCGACGTCGGTGATGGGTGCCACCAAGCGCGTCGCCGAGCAGGTGTGCCAGGCGCTGCAGGGCGGGGCGACCCAGTTCGTCATCGTCCGCTTCGGCAACGTCTTCGGCAGCGCGGGCAGCGTCATCCCGCGCTTCGCCGAGCAGATCGCGCGCGGTGGCCCGGTCACGGTCACCCATCCCGACATCACGCGCTACTTCATGTCGCTGTCCGAGGCAACGCAGCTGCTGTTGCAGGCCGGGCTGCAGGGCAAAGGCGGCGAGATCCTCGCGCTCGACATGGGTGAACCGGTGCGCATCGTCGATCTCGCCCGCGACATGATCCGGCTCTACGGTGCCGATCCGGACCGGATCGCGGTCGTGTTCACCGGCCTGCGCCCGGGCGAAAAGCTCTACGAGGAGCCGCTGGCCTCCGAGGAGGCGACCAAGCCGACGACGCACCCGAAGCTCCACATCGCGCAGGCGCGCGCCGCGAACCGCGATGCCGTGAAGCAGATGGTCGCGTGGTGCGATCGCGACCGTGTCGCCGACGACGGCGAGGTGCGCGCGCGCATGCAGGCGTGGATCCCCGAATACGTGCCGCCCGCCGGCGCGTCGATCAAGCCGATTCCGGCGGAGACGGCGCCCGACACGGTGGCGGTGCCGCTGCGCGCGCCACGGCGGCGCTAGAGCGTCGGCTCGACGCGCTCCCGGAACCGTTTCCGCGCGGCACTTGCCGCGTCGGCGTCGCCCGCCTGCGCAGGCAGGTCGCCGGCGGCAAGCGCGCGCTCGCGCCGCATGCCGTAGCCCAGCAGCATCGCGGTCATTGCCCAGAACTCCTTGGCGTTGCTGCGGAACAGGAAATCGTCGGTCTGGTTCTTGGCCAGGAATCCCGCGACCAGCGCCAGCCCCAGCACGCCGATGAACGCCAGCGGGTCGTCGCGCGAGCGGAGAAACCTCAGGTACCGCAGCGCCAGCGCGGCGAGGAAAGCCGCGAATGCGGCGAGACCGGGCAGACCGGTCTGCAGCCACTGGCTCGCGAACACGTTGTGGGCGTGCGCAAGCAGCGGGTTGCCGAGTTCCGCGCTGAGCGGTCCCGCGAGGATGCGCTTGCCGAAACCGTAGCCGGTCCACGGGCGTGCCGCGATGCGCTGTTGCACGCGCTCCCACAGCACGATGCGCGGATCGTGCTCGAGCGTTGCAGCGACGCTTTCGCGCCCCTGGTAGACGGTCTCGGCGCGCTCGACCAGCGAGTCGATGAATGCGGCGCCCAGCACGACCAGCAGCAGCGTGGCCGGCAGGATCCACCGCATCGGGGCGCGCGTGAACGAATGCCACCAGCGCCATGCTGCCGCGAGTGCCGCCGTCGCGAACGAGATGCCAAGCGCGATCCACACGATGCGGTTCTCGGACATCCTCGCGCTCACGACCAGCAGCGCCAGCAGCGCGAACCCGAGTGCCGCGCGCCACGCGCCGCCCCCGAAGCCTGCGGGCCTTCGCGCGATCAGCGCGAGCAGGAAGGGCGCGACCAGCACCAGCCACGTCGACCACGGCCCGACACCGAGGTGGTAGCGCGCGGGGTCCCAGCTTCCCTCGATCGCCGACATGCCGATCGCCAGCAGCGCGAACGAGGCGAAACTCGACAGCGCCGCGACGACCAGCACCCGCAGGCTCCTGCCGTCGCGGGCGGCAACGTAGAACGCGAGCATCACGAGCAGGCTGTCTGCGACCTCGCGCTCGAGCTGGCCCAGCGAGTACCGGCGATCGATCGACCAGGCCAGCGACGCCCACGACCACGCGGCCCACGCGAATAGCGGTACGAGGATCCCCGCTCCGGCCATCGGGATGGCTGTGCCGCGGCGCCTTGCGCCGAACCACGTGACCAGCGCGCAGATTGCGGCGACACCGTAGGTGACCGATCGCGCGAACGTCGCGGCATTGGTCGGCAGCAGGAAAAGATAGGCTGCCGCGGACGCCAGCAGCCAGCGGTTGATATGATCGGTCATTGCGCTGCAGGGTCGCGCCGGAATGCGCCGCGCGATTCTACCTTCATCCATGCCGCCAAACGCCGCCCCGCGCGCCATGCGCATCCTGATCGTCAAGCGCGACAAGCTGGGCGACCTGCTGCTGACGACGCCGGTGATGGAGCATCTCGCGGCCGTTGCGCCGCAGGCCGAGATCCACCTGCTCGCCAACGACTACAACGCCTGGGTCGCGCGCGGCCATCCGGCGCTGGCGCACACCTGGACCTATCCGCGCGCGCGGGCGGGGCGGCGACTGCGCGTCGGCGCCCTGGCCGCACAGCTCCCGTTGCTGCTGCGCCTGCGCCGCCAGCATTACGACTGGGCGCTGGTGATGGGCGGCGACGAATCGCATCGCGCGATCTGGCGCGCCCTCGCGGTCGGCGCGCGTCGCGTCGTCGCCTATGTCCACGATCCGGCGGATTACGATTCGCGGCTCACCGATCCCCTGGCGCCGCCGCTCGGCGGCCACGAGACGATGCGCATGCTGAGGCTGCTGGCGCCGCTGGGTCTCGAGGTGCCGCTGGCCCCGCCGGTCCCGCGCTTCGCCCTTCCGGCGGCGTCCGCCGCGTTCGCCGCGCAATGGCTCGCGACCCGGGGACTCGAGGCCGATGGCTACGTCGTGCTGGGGCTGGGTGCGCGGCGCGCGAAGAAGCAACCGCGCGCCGATCAGGCAATCCGCTGGACGCAGCGGCTGTACGGCGAATTCGGGCTGCCGACCGTGCTGATGTGGACTCCCGGTGCCGCGGACAACCCGTCCTATCCGGGAGACGACGCGCTGGCCCAGGCGGTGCTGGACCGGGCCGGCGCTCACGTGCATCCGTTTCGAGGTCCGATCGCGGACGCCCTCGGACTGATCTTCAGCGCACGCACGACGGTGATGCCCGACTCGGGTCTGATGCATTTCGCCGCGGCGAGTCCCGGCGGGGTGCTCGGCCTGTTCGCCGATCCGCAGGATTCCGCGCCCGCAGCGCGCTGGGCGCCGCTCGGTGCGCGCGCGCGCCACATCGAGGCTGCGAGGGCCGTCGCCGATCTCTCCGACGACGACATCTTCGCCGTCCTGCGCCCGCTGCTCGCGGCTAGCCGGGTTTCCGATAGAGCCAGGGATTCAGTGCCGGATCGTTGTACATCTTGAACTGACGGTAGATCCGCCAGTACGCGCGCCCTTCGGCGGCGCGCGCGAGCAGCGTGTCGAGGCAGCGGGCGAGGTCCTCGCGCTGCAGCGACAGGCGGGCGAGCTTTTCGGTGCAGCTCGCAATGTGCTCGGGCGTCGCGTCGCGGCGCAATGTCTGCGCGCGCATGTGATGGACCTTGAGCGCGAGGATCGACAGGCGGTCGATCATCGCGCCTGCGGTCTCCGAGTTGTGCCAGGCGTCGGCCGCCGGGGTCACGCCGGAAAGCCGCGCGAGCAGCGCTTGATCGATGCGCTCGATCGCGTCGTTGCGCTTCTGGTTGTAGCCATCGATCGCGCGCTTGTTCGCTGCGATCGCCGCGTCCGGGACGTCGGTGCGCCGCGCCTGGTCCTCCTCGTCCCAGAGCAGGTGGTTGCAGCGGTGGTTCGCCGCGATGTGGTGCCACGCGTCGCCGGGCGGATCGGCGGCCAGGGCGCGCGCGCCGAGGGCGATGCGCTGGTCATGGAATGCGCGGATCGACGTCGATCCGACGTCGTCGAACGGGTTCGTCATGCGAAAGCTGCCTCCAGCGATTCGATCGCCCCCAGCACGTCGGCGACGCCGATCATGGGCATGCAAAGATGGCGCGGACATTGCGCGACCGAGCGGCCGCAGCGGCGCACCCATGCGATTTCGCGCTTGAACAGTATGCGCTGGTCGCGACAGGGCATCGGATCGACGGTGACCGCGCGATACGGAGCGCCGCGCCAGAAATCCCCGGCGCCGCAGATCACCGCCGAGCCAGGGCCGAACAGCGCGACGGTGGGAACGCCGACGATGCGGCCGAGGTGCGCGACTCCCGTGTCGGGCGCCACGAGCAGCCGCGAATGGGCGAGCAGCTGCCAGAGTTGGGAGAGGTCGAGCGCTCCCGCATACGATCGATGGCGCGCGCTGGCGTCGATCGCGTCGACGAGCTTCGCCTCGCCCGGCCCTGCCGACCATACCGGGGCGATGCCGCGTCCGGCGAGCCGGTCGGCGAGATCCATCCAGTGCTCTGCTTCCCAGCACTTGAGCGGGGAGCTCGCGCCCACGTGGAGCACCGCGTAGGGCACAGGCGGAAGCCCGAACGGGGCGGCAGGGGGCGCCGGCCACTCGCGGCTGTCGTAGGGTGGCGGCGCCGGCCCGTCGGCCAGCCGCGCGACCATGTCGCCCCACGCGGCGGGCTGGTCCGGATAGGGAATCTGCCGGTCGACCTGCCAGCTCTTGGTCGCCGGCCGGTCACCGGCGAACGCGACGATCCAGCGCGCACGCATCGCCGCGGCGAGCCACGAATAGCGGTTGTCGCCGGGGACGAACGCGATGTCGAACGGCCCCTCGGAGAAAAGCGCCGACGGGTCGCGCCGGGGATCGAAGGCCAGCGCGCGCACGCCATACGGACGCGTCGCGTAGATCGGCGCGATCGCGCGCGGGACGGTCATCGCGATGTCGGCCTGCGGGTGCA
>DATGDG010000435.1:0-5148 GCA_035311025.1 Casimicrobiaceae bacterium | reverse complement strand
CGCACTACATGGATGAAGCCATCTTCTGCGATCGTCTCGCGCTGATGCACGCAGGACACATCGTCGTCGAGAGCACGCCCGGCGACCTGCTCGAGCGCGGTCGCGACACGCCGATGCTCGAGATCGAGAGCACGCGGAACGCCCTGGCCCTGCGGCTGCTGACGCACAACCCCTCCGTGCTGGAGGCCGTCCCCTATGCCGGCCGCCTGCGCATCAGGCTGCGCCCTGGCGGCGATGTCGACGCGGTCGCACGGCAGATCATCGCCGACGCCGCGGCCTCCGGCATCGCAATCGATCGCGTGGCGCCGACAACCGCCCAATTCGAGGACGTGGTCGTCGCGCTGCTCGACGAGACGGGAGCAGCGCGATGAGATGGCGGAACGTCCGCGCAATGGCGCGCAAGGAGACGAGGCACCTGCTGCGGGACGCGCGCAGCCTGGCGCTGATGTTTCTGATGCCGACGATCATGCTGTTCATCTACGGCTACGCGATCCGGCTCGACATCACCGGGGCACCGCTGGGCATCCTGCAGGAATCGTCCGACCTCGCATCGAACGAGCTCGCCGCACATTTCGCCGCGAGCCCCGCGTTCCAGATCGTGGCGCGCTATCGTGACCGGAAGGGGCTGGCGGCGTCGATCCAGCGCGGGCAAGTCTGGGCGGCGGTCGTGATCCCCCGCGATTACGCGCGCGAACTCCTCCACGGCAACGCGACGGTCCAGCTGATCCTAGACGGAACGGACGCCAACACTGCACGTCTGGTGCGCAACTATGCGCTGGCACTGGTCAACGCGTATGCGCTCTCTGTCAGCGGCGTGGCGCCATACATCGAAGTCGACGCGCGTACGTGGTTCAACGAAACCAACGAGAGCCGGTACGCGATCGTGCCGGGCGTCATCGTCCTCGTGATGTCGGTGGTCGGCGCGCTGATGACCGCGCTGACCGTGGCGCGGGAAATGGAGCTGGGCAACGTCGTGATGCTGAGGACGACGCCGCTTTCGCGGTCGGAGTTCATCGTCGGGAAGCTCGTTCCCTACTTCTTCGTCGGGATGATCGACGTGTTGGGTGCGGTCGCGGCTGCGGTCTTCATCTTCGACATACCGTTCCGGGGGTCGGTTGTTGCGATCGCCTCGGTGTCTGCGCTGTTCCTGCTCGTCGTGATGTGCCAGGGGGCGCTCCTTTCGCTGGTCGCGGGAAATCAGATGCTGGCGAGCCAGCTCGTGCAGATCACGACGTTCCTGCCTTCGTTCCTCCTGTCCGGCGCGATCTACGCCATCGGCAACATGCCGCTTTGGCTCCAGTACGCGACCGTGATCTTCCCGGCGCGCTACTTCGTCGCGCTGTCCAAGGGCATATTCCTCAAAGGGGTCTCGCCGCTCACGCTGTGGCCATCGGTGGCTGCGCTGGGACTGCTGCTGGTGGTGCTCGCGACGCTGCTCTATCGTCGCGCCGGACGCCTGGGGCTTGCCGCATGACGCCGAAGCGCCGGCCCGAGGGTGAATACCGGAGCGCCCCGCACGAAGGTCGTCCGGTGGGCGGGCGGGTGCGCGCGGCGTGGGGGCGGCTGTCGGCGCTCCTGGTCAAGGAATTCGTGCAGCTGCTGCGCGATCCGCGGATGCGCTTCACGTTGATCGTGCCGCCGCTCATCCAGCTGTTCATCTTCGGCTATGCGGCGACGTTCGATGTCCGGCATGCGGACCTCGCCGTCGTCAACCACGACGACGGGCGGGAAAGTCGTGAACTGCTCGCCGCCGTCGTCGCAACTGGGCACTACACGCTGCACGTCGTTTCGTCGATCGCGAGGGCGAGCACGATGATCGACGACGGCAGGATCGGCGTGATCATGGAGATTCCCGCCAGATTCACGACTGCGCGGCGCATCCAGCTGATCGCGGACGGGTCGGACCCGAACACGGCACAGCTCGTGATGGCGGAGCTCGCCCAGGTCATCAACCGATACGCAGCGGTCGAGACCGGGTACCAGCCTCCCGTGAGCGTCGTCGAGCGCGCCTGGTTCAATCCGAACCTGGAGGATCGCTGGTTCTTCATTCCGGGGATCATGGCGAACGTCCTGTTCGTCAGCACGATGATGCTGACGGCGATGATGGTCGTGCGGGAACGCGAAATCGGGACCCTCGAAAGGCTCATGGTCACGCCGGTCGGGCGCGCCGAGTTCCTGGTCGGCAAGATGGTCCCTGTCGCCTGCATCGGGCTGTTCGACGTGGCGATGATCACCACCGTGGCCGTGGTCTGGTTCAGGGTTCCGCTGCGCGGTGAAGTCGTCGCGCTGGTCCTGGCGAGTCTGGTGCTGCTCGCAAGCACACAGGGACTCGGCCTGCTGATCTCGAGTTACGCCGCGACCCAGCAGCAGGCGATGCTGTCGGCGATGTTCCTCATCATGCCGATGACCGTCCTATCAGGATTCGCCTTTCCGATCAGGAACATGCCGGAGAGCGTCCAGTTGCTGACCTGGGCCGACCCGCTGCGCTACTACCTCGTGGTGGTCCGAGACCTCTTCCTGAAGGGAGGCGGGATTTCGGACCATATGTTCGAGTTCGCGATGATGTCGCTGCTCGGCCTCGCGGCGCTCGCGGTGAGTGCGGTCCGTCTGAGGTAAAACGGGTCCAATCGCCGCCGCGGCAACGCTGTGCTGAAATGTCGCCATTCGTCACGTGCGGAGGGGTCCCATGATCGCCGGCTTGGTCGAGATCTTCGTTTTCCAGGGCCTGGGCGAGATCGTCTCGCGCTTCGCCGTGCATTTCATTCCGGGTCCGGTGATCGGACTGGTGCTGCTTCTCGGCTGGCTTCACGTCCGCGGTAGCGTGCCACCGGCGGTCGACATGGTGGCGTCGGGCCTGACACGCCACCTCGGCTTGCTGTTCGTGCCCGCGGCGGTCGGTGTCGTCCTGTTCTGGCCGCACCTGAAGGAGAATCTCGTTTCCGTGGTGACGGCGCTGGTGGGCAGCGTCGTGCTGACCATCGCGACGGCAGCCGTCGTGCTGCGCGTCCTGGCCGGACGGGTGTCCGATGAGTCCTGAGTTCCCGGACATTCACGAGATCTGGGTCTACCTGTCGGGCAGTCCGCTGTTCGCATTGATCGTGACGCTGGCCGCCTATCAGCTCGGCCTGGTCGTCTATGAGCGCCTCGACCGGAATCCGCTGGCCAATCCGGTCGCGATCGCGGTCGCGCTCGTGGCTGCGACGCTGGGGGCGGTCGACATGCCGTACGCGACCTACTTCGAGGGTGCGCAGTTCGTGCATTTCCTGCTGGGAACCGCCACGGTGGCGCTCGCCGTTCCGATCCACGTCAGTCTCAAGGAGCTGCGCGGCAAGGTGGTGCCGCTGTTCGCCGCGCTGATTGCGGGGGGTGCGATGTCGATCGTCAGTGCGGTGGCCATTGCGCGCTGGCTGGGCGCGGACGATTCGATCGTCGCGGCGTTCTACGCGAAATCGGTGACTGCGCCGATCGCCATGGGCATCGCGGAGCGCATACACGCGTCGCCGACGCTGACCGCGGTATTCGCGATTTCCACCGGCATCCTCGGCGCCGTGTTCGCGCGATTCGTGCTGAATCTGGTCGGCTCGAAAGCCTGGTGGCAGCGCGGATTTGCGCTGGGCGTCGCGGCGCATGGCATTGGAACCGCGCGTGCCTTCAGCATCGATGCCGAGGCGGGCCGCTTCGCGGGTCTCGCGATGGGGTTGCACGGAATCCTGGGTGCGGTCCTGATTCCGCTGGTCGTTCGGTGGCTCCCGGGCTGATCGGAGCCCCGGAGCGCGGCGGCTCGTCAGTCGATTCGCTGCAGGTCCTTCCTGAACCAGTCGCCGCGCTTCACATAGGCGTCGACATTGACGCGCATCGCCGCAAGTTCCTCGTCGCGCAGCGTCCGGAGCGCCTTGGCGGGGACCCCGACGATCAGCGAGCGGTCCGGAAAGACTTTGCCCTCGGGGATGACTGCGCCGGCGGCGATCAGGCAGTCGCGCCCGATCACCGCCCTGTTGTAGACGATCGCCTGGATGCCGACCAGGGTGCCGTCGCCGATCGTGCAGCCGTGCAGCATCGCCTGGTGGCCGATGGTCACGTCGTTACCGATAGACATCGGGATGCCGGGATCGACGTGCAGCACGGCCCCATCCTGCACGTTGCTGTTGTCGCCCACGCGGATCGCGTCGTCGTCGCCGCGAATGACGGCCCCGGGCCAGACGCTCGCGCGCTCGCCGAGGGTCACGCGGCCGATGACCGTCGCACCTGGCGCCACGTAGGCGGAGGCGGGGACCTGGGGCGTTGCGTCACCGAGTCGATAGAGGGCCATGGTGTCGTGAGATGTTGGCGCTGCCCCGTCCCGCTATGCCGGCCGATTCCCGATGGCGACGGCGCATCCACGGTGTCGACGCGAGCAGGACGTGGGCAACCGGGCACGTCGCGCCGCAACCCGCGTTTGCATTCCCCCCGTCTTGTGATCCAATAGAAGCCAATCGTACCGGGCCGCGGCGACATGGTATCGCTTGCCGTGCGCGCCGACCATCCGGCCACGCCCAAAATCGGTGCCACACGAGAACCCCCTGCTGCTGCGGGACGCCATGGCGGCACCGGTCTGCGCAGCGCGCGCGATCGTCGCCGTGCACCCGCTGGTCGACCGCGACGGGATGTTCCCGCGCATGCCACGACCATCGAGGGCATTGGTGAAGGGCAGGCGCTGCATCCGGTGCAGCAGGCATTCATCGACCACCAGGCCGCGCAGTGCGGCTACTGCTCCAATGGCATCGTGATGGCTGCGGACGCAATGCTCGATCGCGTGCCGGATCGGACCGAGCAGGAGATCCGGGCCGCGCTCGAGCGCAACCTCTGCCGTTGCGGCGCGCACGCGCGGGTCCTGCGCGCGATTCGTTCGGCCGCCGCCGCGATGACGCGTTCACGCAAATCATGAGCAGAAGCCCGCTTCCGCAGAGCCTCGCGGCCACGCCGCGCCTGGACCGCTGGGTGCGCTTCGAACCCGAGCGCACGGTGACCGTGTGGAGCGGCAAGGTCGAGATCGGGCAAGGCATCCGGACGGCGCTCGCCCAGATCGCCGCCGACGAGCTCGATGTCGGCATCGAACGCGTCATCGTTGTCGACGGCGACACGACCCAGTCCCCCGACGAGGGCTACACG
>DATGDG010000434.1:0-2855 GCA_035311025.1 Casimicrobiaceae bacterium | reverse complement strand
GCCGGCGCGAGCTGCGCGCGTCGGAGCGGCGCTGACCGGCGCCCCGCGCGACGCCCTGTACGCGCGCGCTCTGACGCTGCGGGGCGACGATCCGGAACGCGGATAGGCCGGAGTGTGCGGCGAGCGGGCAGTCTCCCCCGGCGCTCCTTGGGCTGCCTTCGTGCTGCGCACTCCGGTGTTCGCCCTCGGGGCGGCCCTTCGGGCTCACGTGCCCAGATAGGCGGTCTGCACTTCGGGATCGTTGCGGATCGCCTCGGGAGCCCCGGACGCGATCGCCGCGCCGTTGACCATCACGGTGATCCGGTCGGCGATCCTGAAAACCGCATCCATGTCGTGCTCGATCAGGAGAATCGCATGCTCTTCCCGCAGCGACGCGAGCAGATCGAGCATGCGCTCGGTCTCCTCGGGTCCCATGCCGGCGAGGGGCTCGTCGAGCAGCAGCACCCGCGGTGAGGTGGCGAGGCACATCGCGATCTCGAGCTGGCGTTTCTCGCCGTGCGACAGTGTGCCGGCGACGCGGTCCGCCGCAGCGGTAAGGCCCGTCTTGCCGAGCGCGGCCCGCGCGAGCGAGACGCTCGGCTCGCAGCGGGTTGCCGGCGTCCACCAGTCCCACGCCCGCTGGTGATGCGCCTGCGCTGCGAGCCGGCAGTTCTCGAATACGGTCGACCGCGGAAAGATCGTCGTGCGCTGGTAGCTGCGGCCAAGCCCCGCGCGCGCCCGTCGCGGCTGCGACCAGTGCGTGACGTCGTGCCCGAGCAGCGTGATGGCGCCGCCGCCTGCCGGAATCTCGCCAGCGAGGACGTTGACCAGCGTCGACTTGCCTGCACCATTGGTGCCGATCACCGCGTGCACTTCCGCGCGCACGAGGGACAGCGACACGCGGTCGACCGCGCGCAGTCCGCCGAAGCTGCGCGAGACGTCGGTTGCGGTGAGCAGGGTTTCAGGGTCCATCACCTGCGGCCCTGCGGTCGCGGCTTGCCCGTGCGAACAGGCCGACGATGCCCTCCGGGAACAGCGCGACACAGGTGATGATCGCGAGTCCCAGCGGCAGCTGCCAGTGCTTCGCGAACGCGCCGAACAGCGCCTCCGACTGGAACAGTTCCTTCAGCACGACGAATGCGAAGGCGCCCAGCACTGCGCCGCGCAGGCTCCCCGTCCCGCCGAGGATCACCATCAGCAGCACCGTCCCCGACTGGTGCCACGCGAGGATCTCAGGATTCACGTATCCGTCCTTGACCGCATAGAGGAAGCCCGCGATTCCGGCGAGCATCCCGGCCAGGGTGAACGCGGCGAGCTTGTATGGATAAGTCGAGAATCCGGCCGCACGCATCCGCTGCTCGTTGGCCATGATGCCCGTCAGCGCGTGGCCGAAACGCGAGCCCCCGATCCGCGCAAGCAGCGCGTAGACGGCAACCAGGCAGGCGAGGGTGAAAAAGTAGAACGCGCGCGGACGATCGAGGTCGAGCAGCGTGCGCGACCCCAGTGCCAGCACCGGCTTCACGTAGAGGTAGATCCCGTCGCTGCCGCCGGCGAATTTCATGTCGTGGAACACGAAGTACGCCATCTGGGCGAACGCCAGGGTCACCATGATGAAATAGATTCCGCGCGTGCGCAGCGACAGCGCGCCGATCGCGAGCGCGGCGAGCCCCGCCCCGATCGCCGCTGCCGGCAGCAGCCAGGCGAGCGACGCGGGCGCCGCCTGAGGTGACGCCAGCGCCGTCACGTAGGCGGCGATGCCGAAGAACGCGGCGTGGCCGAAGGACACGAGGCCGGTGCGCCCGACGAGGAGCTGCAGGGAGAGCGCGAAGATCCCGAGGATCATGATCGTCAGCGCCAGGTCGACGTAGAACTTGCCGCCGAACCACGGAAAGGCAGCGAGCAGGGCCGTCGCCCCGATGACGGGCAGCGATCGCGGGAGGGACCGCATCACGCGATTCTCCGCGCCTGCGGGAACGGCGACCGTGCACGGCGGGAGCCCATGTCAGCCGGCCCTGAACAGCCCTTCGGGGCGCCAGAGCAGGATCGCGGCCATCAGTACGTAGACGAGCAGGCCCGCGACCTGGGGGAAGAACACGTTGCCGAAGGTGTCGACGATCCCGACGAGGATCGAGGCGAGCAACGCGCCGCGGACCGAGCCGATGCCGCCGATGACGACGACGACGAACGACACGATCAGGACTTGGTTGCCCATGCCCGGATAGACCGACGACACGGGCGCCGCGATCATGCCCGCGAGCACCGCCAGCGCGACGCCGGCCGCGAACACGATCCGGTAGACGAGGCGGATGTCGATGCCCAGCGACTGGACCATCTCGCGGTTCGAGGCGCCGGCGCGGATCGCCATCCCGACGCGCGTGCGTGCGATGACGAAGTAGAGCAGCAGGGCGACGGCGACGCACACCGCGGACATGAACAGCCGGTAGACCGGGTAGGTCATCAGGTCGCCGAGCTTCACGCTGCCGGCGAGCCAGGCAGGCGGCGTCACGCCATGCACGTCGTCGCCGAATGCGAGGCTGCGCAATTCCTCGAACACCAGGATCAGGCCGTAGGTCATCAGCACCTGCTGCAGGTGCTCGCGCTCGTACAGGAAGCTGACGAATCCCCATTCGAGCAGGTAGCCCAGCACGACGGAAAGCGCGAGGCCGATCGCGATCGCGGTGAAGAATCCGCCCCCCAGGTGCGCCGCGGCCCAGGGTGCCAGCGCATAGGCGAAATACGCCCCGATCATGTAGAAACTGCCGTGGGCGAGGTTGATGACGCCCAGGATGCCGAAGATCAGCGTCAGGCCGCTCGCGACGAGGAAGAGCAGCAGCCCGTACTGCACGGCGTTGAGGCACTGGACGAGGAATACCGCG
>DATGDG010000433.1:0-3030 GCA_035311025.1 Casimicrobiaceae bacterium | reverse complement strand
ACCGGCAGCTTGGGCAAACTGCCGTCGCCGGGGCCTCGACTGCGGGCCGCGGATGCGGCCCGCTGCCCGGCGTTATTTCTTGACGTGGCTGCCGACGTAGTCGATCGCCTGCTGCACGGTGGTGATTTTCTCGGCTTCCTCGTCGGGAATCTCGGTTTCGAACTCCTCCTCGAGCGCCATCACCAGTTCGACCGTGTCGAGGGAATCCGCGCCGAGGTCATCGACGAACGACGATTCGTTCTTGATCTCGGCTTCATTGACGCCCAGCTGTTCGGCGACGATTTTCTTGACGCGCTGTTCGACGTTTTCCATGCATCTCCTCCCCGTCATTGGGGTCAAGGAATCAAACCCGCGGATTTTACCGCAAGACCTGCCGGAGCACGAATGTCCTCGCGATTACCTGGGTGCTCCGCCCTCCGGCATTCGCCCTCGAAGCGACCCTTCGGCATCTCACGGCATCAGCATGCCGCCGTTCACGTGCAGCGTGATGCCGGTGATGTACGCTGCGCGCGGGCTCGCCAGGAACAGGACGGCATTGGCGATGTCTTCGGGCGTCCCGAGGCGGTTCAGCGGAATGCGGGCGAGCAGCGCGTCGCGCTGCGCCGGTTGCAGCACCCGTGTCAGGTCGGTGTCCACGAATCCTGGCGCCACGCAGTTGACGGTGATGTTGCGGCTGCCGACTTCGAGCGCCAGGGACTTGGTGAACCCGACCAGCGCGGCCTTCGCCGCGGAATAGTTCGTCTGTCCGGGATTGCCCGAGGCACCGACCACCGAGCCGATCTGGATGATGCGGCCGCGACGCGCCTTCATCATGCCGCGCAGCACCGCCTTGGCGAGGCGATATGCAGGTTTCAGGTTGGTCTCCATGATCGCGTCCCACTCCTCGTCCTTCATGCGCAGGAGCAGGTTGTCGCGGGTGATGCCCGCGTTGTTGACCAGGATCGTCACCGGTCCGAGGCGGGATTCCACTTCGTGCAGCACGCGCTCGGTGGCGGCAGCGTCGGTGACATCGAGCCGCAGCCCGAGTCCGGGGATGCCTGCCTCGCCGAGGCAGGCGGTGATCGCCTGCGCGCCTTCGTCGGTGGTCGCGGTTCCGGCGACGGTCGCACCCGCGCCGCCCAGCGCCAGCGCGATCGCGCGACCGATGCCCCGCGTCGCGCCGGTCACCAGCGCGATCTCCCCCTGCAGTTCAGCCGTGCCCGTCATCGCCGTCTCCCGCTGTCGATCACACCGACGCCAGCGCCGAATGCGCCTCTGCGATCGCCGCGCCATCGGTCAGCGCATAGGCGTTCAGGCGCTCGTCGATGCGGCGCGTCAACCCCGTCAGCACCTTGCCGGGTCCGCACTCGACGACGTCGGTGACGCCCCGCGCGGCAAGCGCCTCGATCGTCTGCGTCCAGCGCACCGGGCTCGCCGCCTGCCGGGCCAGCGCGGCGCGTATCGCGTCGGGCTCCGGATGCGTCTCTACGTCGACGTTGTGAACGACGGGGATCGACGGGGTCGATACCGCGACCTGTGCGAGCCTCGCCGCGAGTCTTTCCGCAGCCGGCTTGAGCAGCGAGCTGTGGAAAGGCGCCGAGACTGGCAGCAGCAGGCCCCGCTTGGCGCCGCGCGCCTTCGCGGCTGCAATCGCGCGCTCGACCGCGGCCCTGTTGCCGGCGATGACGAGTTGGCCGGGGGCGTTGAAATTGACGGGCTCGACGATCTCGCCCTGCGCCGCTTCGCGACAGGCCTCGATCACTGCCGCATCGTCGGCACCCATGATCGCTGCCATCGCGCCGACGCCCGGCGCCACTGCGTCCTGCATTGCCTCGGCCCGGAAACGCACCAGCGGGACCGCGTCACGGAACGCAAGCGCACCCGCGGCGACCAGTGCCGTGTACTCGCCGAGGCTGTGGCCGGCGACGAACGAAGGCGCAGCGCCCCCCGTGGCGAGCCAGGCGCGCCAGACGGCGATGCCCGCGGTCAGCATCACCGGCTGGGTGTTGCGGGTCAGGTTGAGCGCTTCGGCGGGGCCGTTCGCGACCAGCGCCCACAGGTCCTCGCCGAGCGTCTCGGACGCCTCGGCGAAAGTCGCGCGCACCTCGGGATGATCGGCATAGGCTTCCATCATTCCGATCTGTTGCGATCCCTGTCCGGGAAAGACGAATGCGATGGTCATCGGGGCTGCCTGGTCGAAATGGGGCGTCGTGCCCCGAAGTTTGACGCGCGCGTCACCGTCACCAGCGGACGAGCACGGATCCCCACGTGAATCCCCCGCCGACGGCCAGCAGCATCAGGTGCTGACCTGCGCGGATGCGGCCGTCGCGTACCGCCACGTCGAGTGCGAGCGGGATCGACGCCGCCGAGGTGTTCGCGTGCGCATCGACAGTCGCAATCACCTTCTCCGTCGGCAGGCCGAGCTTCCTGGCGGTGGCGTCCATGATCCGCAGGTTCGCCTGGTGCGGTATCAGCCAGTCGATGTCGGCCGCAGTCATCCGGTTGGCCGACAAGGCCTCGTTCGCGACCTCGGCGAGAACGCGCACCGCGAACTTGAACACCCCCTGCCCGTCCATGTGCACGA
Organism: Casimicrobiaceae bacterium; assembly: GCA_035311025.1. Lineage (GTDB taxonomy): Bacteria > Pseudomonadota > Gammaproteobacteria > Burkholderiales > Casimicrobiaceae > VBCG01. The sequence goes on along the minus strand of DATGDG010000433.1, from coordinate 467 downwards.
AAGGGCTGCCGGAAACGGCCCCGTTCCTCACCTGCCCGGGCACGCACAGGATGTCGCGGTAGTGGCCGTCGGCGTGCAGGTGCGCCGACAGGATCCCCGCTTCAGGCGAAGGCACGAGCACGACCGCGCCGGCGCCGTCGCCGAACAGCACGCAGGTCCCGCGATCGTTCCAGTCGAGAATCCGCGAATAGATCTCGGCGCCGACCACCAGCGCATTGCGCGCGGCACCGCTCGTGACCATCTTGTCGGCGAGCGTCAGGGCGTAGACGAAGCCCGAGCACACGGCCTGGACGTCGAATGCGGGACCGCCGTGGGCGCCGAGCTTTTCCTGAAGGATGCACGCCGTCGACGGGAAGATCATGTCCGGCGTCGTCGTCGCCACGATGATCAGGTCGACGTCGGCGGCCGCGATCGCCGCGGCGGCAAGCGCCTCGCGGGCCGCCGCCAGCGCGAGATCGGAGGTCTCC
>DATGDG010000432.1:0-1755 GCA_035311025.1 Casimicrobiaceae bacterium | reverse complement strand
CCCCGCGAGCCACGCCGTGCCGCGCGCATACAGCGCCTGCACTGGCGCGCCCTTGAGGCCCGGCATGTCGGGCTTGACCTTGAAGCCGATCCGGGTCTGCAGGTAGGCGAGGTGGCGATACCCCTCGGGGAACGCATCGAGCAGTCCGCGATCGAGCGCGAGCTCCGCTGCCGGGTCGACCGGATCGAGCCGGTCCTTCTCGTAGATCGGCTGCCGCAGCACGACGCCCCAGCGCCCTGCGCGCTTCTCCAGGAAATCGTAGAACCTGCCGGTGCACACGACGTCGCACAGCACGCCGTCGACCGTCGCGCGCTGCGAGATCGTCATCTTGGTCTGGGCGATCGCACGATTGCCCGCGACGTCGATCGAGCTGCCGCCGAGGAAATGCAGGATGCTGACACCCTTGTCCCAACCCTCGCGCGTCACGCGGATGAACTCGTCGGCGCTCCCCTGGAACCACGTCGCCATCATGCGGCCGTCGTCGTGCCACACGCCGCGAAAGCGCTCCCAGTCGCCGGCGTCGCGCCACACCGCCCAGTTCTCGACCAGCTCGCGGATGGCCAGCCGTTCGCCGCTGTCGTTGCTCATCTCGGTCTCCTCGCCGTAGCGTCATCGGTCTGGTCATCGGTCTGGCGTTCCCGGATCGATGGTCGAGGCGGAACCGGCCAGGCCCCTGCGCGAAAGTCGCAGTGCTGGCGCGATGATAGAACGTCGCCGGCGGCGATCCCCGGCGCGCGGTGCTAACATTCGCGCATCGAGCCTGGCGCAGGAATGCCGGCATCGATCCTTCAGCAAGTCGTCATGCCCGATCTCGATCCCGACCCGTCCTCCGGGAAGTCCGCTCCCGAATCGCCGACCCCTTCGAAACCCGATGCGTCGCTGCTGCAGGTGATCAGCGCCGTCTTCTGGAGTTTCCTCGGCATTCGCAAGGGCAATGCGATGCGCCGCGACCTGGTCACGATCAAGCCGCACCAGGTGATCATCGTCGGCCTCGTGTTCGGCGCGCTGTTCGTCGCGACCCTCATCCTCGTCGTCCGCCTGATCATCTCCGCCGCCACGCGCTGACGCAGGCATGCCGGCGTCGATGGGCGCCGCATCGAAGGCGAATATTCCGCTTGCCGGCTGCCTCGGGTTGGGTCTAGCCTCGCCACGCGGTCGGAGTCCCATCGGGGATCCCGAATGACCGCAATTCCGATCAGCCTGGAGTAATCGATGAGCAAGCACCGCTTTGCCGTCCGTCCCCGCGTTGCCGTCCGTCCCGCCACCCTCGCGGTTGCTGCAGCCGTCGCGCTCGCAGCGTTCCCGTTCGCAAGCTCGGCGGACGACGACAGTCAAAGCCAGATCCAGCGCGGTTACCAGATCAATCCGGTGCCCCTCGACCTCGCCGGCAAGAATCGCGCGCTGGTGGGACTGGGCAGCTACATCGTCAACACCGGCGGCTGCAACGACTGTCATACGAATCCCAGCTACGCTTCCGGTGGCGATCCGTTCCTCGGACAGCCCGAACAGATCAACACCGCGGTATTTCTCGCCGGGGGGCAGCACTTCGGTCCGTTCATCGTGTCTCTCAACATCACGCCCGATGCCGAGGGTCGCCCCGCGGGGCTCACGTTCGACGAGTTCAAGCAGCTACTGCGTACCGGGCACGATCCCGACGCACCTGCTGGCCAGCTGCTGCAGGTCATGCCGTGGCCCGCATTCGGCAAGAAGACCGACCATGACCTGCGCGCGATCTACGAATACCTGCGCGCCATT
>DATGDG010000431.1:0-5078 GCA_035311025.1 Casimicrobiaceae bacterium | reverse complement strand
GCAGTTCGAGCAAGGCATCGAGAAGTTCATGCCGTCGGTGACGCCGACCCGTTCGTGGCCCCTCGATGGCGGTCGCGGGTCCCGAACGCAGCGGTCGTATAATTACGCCCACAACGGACGGCCCATTTCGTCCGTCGCTGCCGCCCTCCGATTGCGGGCTCGCACCTTCTGCCCCCGATGACCTCGAGATTCGAGCACGCGCGCGGCCCGTCGCGCGGGTGGCTGGTGAACGTCTGGGCGCTGGTGATCGTCTATTTCACGGCCGGGGTGTTCGGCCGCGCTCTCTGGAAAGCCGACGAACCCTATTCGTTCGGGATCATCTGGGAGATGCTGCAGGACCATCAGTGGCTGATACCGCACATCGCCGGGCAGCCATTCGTGGAAAAGCCGCCGCTCGTCTATTGGCTTGGGGCTGTCGCGGCGAAGGCACTGCCGACGCTGCGGCCTGACGAGAGCGCCCGGCTGGTCGTTCTGCTGTTCGCCGCGATCGGCGCCGGAGCGCTCTATGCCGGTGCAAGGCGCCTGCATCGCGAGGCGCTGGCCTGGTTGGGATTCGTGGGCGCCGGGAACCGCGCTGCCCCGGGCGCGGAGGCCGATCCGGACGCGCATGCCTATGCGACGCTCGGATTGCTCCTGATGGTCGGGACGCTGGGATTTGCCGAGCACGTTCACAAGTTGACCGCCGATATCGGGCAGTTGGCAGGAGCGATCCTGGGGCTTTCCGGATTGATTTTCATCGGAACATCGGGGACCCGGGGTCGTGAAGCGCGCGCCATCCGACGACCGGAGATCGCTGGCGGCGTAATGCTGGGAACCGGCGCCGGGATCGCCTTCATGTCCAAAGGGCTTCTGGTTCCCGGCGTCCTCGCCACGACCTGGGCTCTCCTGCTGCCCCTGCCGGACTATCGGAGCCGCGCTGCGCGCCTTGGCATCGCGATTGCCGTGACAACCGCCCTTCCCTGGCTGGTCGTCTGGCCGACGCTGTTTCATGCCGCGTCGCCGGACCTGTTCCGCGAATGGCTGTGGGGCAACAACGTGGGCCGCTTCCTCGGTTCGACGCTGCTGGGCGGCAATCACCGGACGCTCGGCAACAAGCTGGCGTCGATGTTCGTCGCCAGTCTGCCCGCGGTCCTGCTGCTGCCCGTTGCGCTGTGGCGCAGCTTGCGTGCCGCGGTTTCCAACCCGCCGACCCGCACGCGAAATCTCGTCAGGCTTGTGCCCGGTCACGCCGCCGTGGCGCTGTTTCTGGCGGTTTCGGCGACCGTGCTCGCGACGTCCGCCTCGATGCGCGACGTCTACATCCTCCCGCTGCTTCCGGCGGTGGTGTTGCTGGGGCTGCCGGTGCTCCTGCTCGAACCGGGCGCATCGTCCGCCACGTCGAGGCGCGTTGCGATCGTCACGTTCGGAGCATTGGCCGCGCTGGTGGCCGCGGCGTGGATGGCGCTGGTCACCACCGGCAGCCTTGCCCACGCCCCGCGCCTGGATCGGCTGGTCGAGCGGACGCTGCCGTTGCCCTATTCGCTCGCAGTCAGCTGGCCCGCAGTGGTCGTTGCCCTCGCGACGCTCGTCGCGTGGAGCTGCATCGTCCGGCGAGACATGTTGCGAAGCCCGGTCGTGGCCTGGGCTGCAGGATTCGCGATGCTGTGGGTCGTGACTGCGGCCCTGCTCCTGCCGTGGATCGACGCCGCTCGAAGCTATCAGGGCGTGTTCGCCCAGATCGGTTCGCGGGTGGCCAATCCAGGACAGTGCGTTGGGGCCCTCAACCTCGGAGAGTCCGAGCTCTCGATGCTCGAATACGTCACGGGCATCGAGGCAACGCGCGCCTACCTCGGACATTCAGGCGACGGCAACCGGGCCGACCCCAACCCCGCCGTGCAGCGCTGCGACTGGCTGATCGCGCTTTCGAGCCGGCGCCTGCGGGCTCATCCCGACGCGCAAAGGTGGCGTCCGGTGTGGACGGTTTCACGACCGGCCGACCGGAACGAGCGATTCACGCTCTATCGCGCAGCAGACCTCGTGGACCCGAAGCGCTGACGGTCAGGCTCGGCCCGCCGCCGCGGCTACGGCTCCCGCCCGGGGGCAGGCCGTGCCAGACAGCGCGAGCGCGAAGAGGACCGCCAGTCTTGGCGCGATGCATCGCCTCGTCGGCGAGGCGGATGAGCTCGTTCGCATCGCCGCACCGATCAGATGATCACCCTGACGAGCTTCCCCAGCAGATCCTCGAGCGAGATCATCGTCAGCAGCAGCGGGGCGATCGGGAGCAGCGCCACCACGACGAGCTGCAGCATGGTGTCCCGCGTGACGGGCATGAGGCGCATGCCGCGCACGATGTCGAAGCTGTTCGCCATGTCGGCAAGAGACTGAACGTCGGCACTGCCCACCAGGGGCTCGCCGGTCGCCGCGCCGTGCAGCCACTTTGCATCGAACTCGTCGACGTACCGCTTCGCCAGGTGGCCGTAATCGCGCAGTCCGGCTCGCTTCGCGCGCGACAGCGGAACGATGAAGACGAGCAGCGGCGCGAGCACGACGCCGATCACGATCACGACGAACGTGAATATCTCGAGCCTGAAGGCGGGAAGCACCGCGCCCTCGAAGAAGATCCGGTTCGCGATCATGCCCGCGAGCAGGGCTCCCTGAGCCAGCACCAGCGGTGCGAACGCGTACCCGATCTGCGACAGGAAGCCAAGGCCCCCGTTGCGGTCCGGATGCATCGGCGCGTATGCGATGTCGAGGCGCGAGACCTGCCACAGGAAGCGCGCCCAGACGAATAGGCGGTAATACCAGCGCAGCAGCATGAACTGGAACAGCGGCAGGCTCACGATGAAATACCACCAACCGGCCAGCTGCAGCCGCAGCTTGTCGCCTTCGGGCGTTGCGTACCAGGTCGGCGTCCCGAGCGCGGAATAATGGCGCCAGACCACGAGGATCCCGACGACGTAGACGAGCGCGATCATCAGCACCTCGGCGAACACCGAGTTGCGAAGGCGCGTGGCGCTGGCGATCGCTGCGTCGAAGCGATCCCGCACGGCGTCGCGCACCAGCCCGCGCGTCACGAATTGCATGACGATCCCTCGCATGCGCAGGTGAACGACGAGTTCGGCGACGATCAGCAGCGGCAACGCGACCAGGAAGCGCGCGTGCACGTCGACGTCGTAGAGGAACGGGACTTTGACGGCACTTCCCCAGGCCTTGCCGTCGACCGCCGAAAGCACGAGCAGGGGGATCCAGGCGATGATTCCCGCCGCCAGGATGCGCCTGCGCACCAGCTGGAGCGTGTCGCCGGTCAGGTGGGCACGGCGCAGCGCCTGAAACAGCGGTCCCCCGATGACAATGGAAAAGTCCTGCTCGAGCGGCGACGCTCGCATGCGCTCAGTGGTCGTTTGATCGGGTGTCACGGGTTGGTCGGCTGGCGGATCGAGGGAATCGTCCTGGCCCGGCGCGGGGTCCCGGGTCGGCTCCTGCGCCTTGGCCGGGCACAGTTTGCATGCTAGAACCCGATGGCTTTCCGTTATTGATGCGGGTCAAGCAACGTCCTGCGCCCCAGCCCAGCCGGCGAACGCGGCGGGGCCGAGGCGATGGTTGGCCCTTCTCCTGACCCGACGCTTGCGCTGGATCAAAGCCGGCCACGTCCCCGCGCGCCACAATGCTCGAACGTCCGCAAATGGGCGCGGCCGGAACGCGGCGCCGCCTGACGGGGTCGAAGCGGACACAGTCTAATTGCGGCCCGGCACCTGCCGCGGCAACGGATCGTCACCAAGGAATACCCCGCCATGAGCAAGATCGACGTCGTACTTTGCAGCCCGGTCCGCACCGCCATCGGCACTTATGGCGGCACTCTCAAGGACATCCCCGCGCCCGCTCTGGGTGCCGCGGCCATCCGCGAGAGCCTGAAGCGCTCGGGATTGCCGGGAGACAAGGTGCAGACGCTGGTCATGGGCAACGTGATCCAGGCCGGAGTGAAGATGAATCCCGCTCGGCAGGCAGGCATCGGCGCCGGCCTGCCGGTCGAGGTGCCCGCGCTGACCGTCAACCGCGTGTGCGGCTCCGGCGCACAGGCGATCGCCAGTGCAGCGCAGGAGATCTGGGCCGGGATGGCGGAGTGCGCGATCGCCGGTGGCATGGAAAACATGGATCGCGCCCCTTACCTGCTCCCGCAGGGCCGCTGGGGTGCCCGGATGGGCGACGTCGCGCTGCTCGACAGCATGCTGTTGGACGGACTCAACGATGCCTTCAGTGGCCAGCACTCGGGGTGGCACACCGAGGACCTGGTGCAGAAGATGGGCATCACGCGTGCCGAACAGGATCGCTGGGCGCTGCGGTCCCAGCAACGCTTCTCCGAAGCGCAGGCGGCGGGTCGCTTCCAGGACGAGATCGTCAGCGTCGAAGTGCCGAGCCGCAAGGGCCCGGTCGCTTTCTCCAAGGACGAGCACAACCGGCCCGAGACGACCGCCGACTCCCTGGCCAAGCTCAAGCCCGCGTTTCGCAAGGACGGCACGATCACCGCGGGCAATGCACCGGGACTCAACAGCGCCGGGGCCGCCATGGTCGTGGCTGAACGGGGCTGGGCCGAGCGCAATGGACTTGCGCCGATGGCGCGGCTGGTGAGCTATGGGTTGGGCGCGGTGGAGCCGGGGTTCTTCGGCCTCGGTCCGATCCCTGCCGTGAGGCAGGCGCTGGCCCGTGCCGGCTGGTCCGTTCACGAGGTCGATCGCGTCGAGATCAACGAAGCGTTCGCTGCGATCGCGCTCGCCTGCCTGCGCGAGCTCGGATTCGCCGAAGACGTGGTCAATGTCGAAGGGGGTGCGATCGCGCACGGGCATCCGATCGGCGCGAGCGGCGCCGTGCTGACGACACGCTTGCTGCATGCGATGCGCCGTGCCGGCGCCAAGCGCGGCGTCGTGACGTTGTGCATCGGCGGGGGCCAGGGCATTGCGCTCGCGCTGGAAGCGCTGAACGCGTAGCGCAGATGCAATGGGCAGTGCGCCCGGCGCGGCAGCCGCCGGGCCGCGCCTGCCGCGTTGCGCCGGCTCCTCGCGTTGCGCGTGAACCGGTCAGCGGTCGAAGACTCCGGCGCTTGC
>DATGDG010000430.1:0-4978 GCA_035311025.1 Casimicrobiaceae bacterium | reverse complement strand
GGCGGCGCGTTCATGCCGCAGCTCCCAGCAGTCGCTGCAGCAGGCTGCGGTAGATCGCCGCGAGCGACTCGAGGTCCGCCGCCAGCACGCGCTCGTTCAGCTTGTGGATCGTGGCGTTCACCGGGCCGATCTCGGCCACCTCGGGGCAGATCCGCGCGATGAAGCGTCCGTCCGAGGTGCCGCCCGCGCAGGACAGCCCGGGGGAGACGCCGACGACCTCGCGGATCGACTCGGTCGCGACGGCGACCAGCCTGCCGCGCGGGGTGAGGAAGGGCTCCCCGTGCCCCGTCCACGCGATCGCGTAATCGAGCCGGTGGCGATCGAGCACCGCGGTCAGGCGCGCGGCGAGGGAGTCGCGCGTGCTTTGCGTCGAGTACCGGAAATTGAACATGACCTCCAGCGTGCCCGGGATCACGTTGCCGGCGCCGGTGCCCGCGTGGATGTTCGAGATCTGGAACGAGGTGGGGGGGAAGTACTCGTTGCCGTCGTCCCAGTGCATTGCCGCGAGCTCCGCGAGCGCCGGAACGGCGAGGTGGATCGGATTGCGGGCCAGCTGAGGGTAGGCGATGTGGCCCTGGACGCCCCTGACGGTCAGCGTGCCCGAGAGCGTGCCGCGGCGACCGTTCTTGATCGTGTCGCCCAACCGGGTCTCCGACGACGGTTCGCCGACGACGCAGTAGTCGATCTGCGTGCCGGCTTTCGCCAGGCGCTCGACGACGCGGACCGTGCCGTCGACCGACGCGCCTTCCTCGTCGGAGGTGATCAGCAATGCGATCGACCCCGAGGGTCGCGGGCAGTCGGCGAGGAAGCCCTCGACGGCGACGACGAACGCCGCCAGCGATCCTTTCATGTCGGCGGCGCCGCGGCCGTACAGGTAGCCGTCGCGCACCTCCGGCACGAACGGGTCGCTGTCCCATCCGTCGAGCGGACCGGTCGGCACGACGTCGGTGTGCCCGGCGAGGCACAGCAGCGGTTTCGCATCACCGAGACGCGCCCACAGGTTGGTGACGCCGTTGTCGATCGTGGTCTCGCAGCGGAACCCGAGCGGCGCGAGGCGTTCGGCCAGCAGCGCCTGGCAACCGGCGTCGTCGGGGGTGGTCGAGCGGCGCGCGATCAGTTCGCAGGCCAGCGCGAGCGTCGGCGTCGCGGCGATGTCCATTGAAGCATGTTAGCAAACGGGACCGGGCCTTCCGCGGCGGGATCGTGCAATCCAGGGGTCCGCGCGATCCGCGCGCGGCGCAGGTGCGCCGCCGGCTAGCTCGAGCGCTCGAGCATCGCCGGATCGATCTTCATGGTGGCGAAGTCGGTGCCCCCGCGCCGCGATTCGGACGCAGGCGCCCCCTGGCCCGCCTCGGCACCGGACGTGGGGGTATTCTGGTTGATCAGCCAGGCGAGGTTGGTCGGCGAGTCCGATGCGATCATCGCCTCGTCGTAGCTGATGCGCTTGTCGAGGTACATCCTGGACAGCGCCTGCTCGAAGGTCTGCGAGCCGGGATAGAGCGACTGCTCCATCGCCTCCTTGATCTGCGTGAACTCGCCGTTCTTGATCAGGTCGGCGATCAGCGACGTGTTGAGCAGGATCTCGACCGCCGGCTGCTGGGTGCCGTCGACCGTGCGGACGAGGCGCTGCGAGACGATGGCGCGCAGGCCGATCGAAAGGTCGGAGAGCACGGCCGCGCGCGCGTCGTGCGGGAACATGTTGATGATCCGCGAGAGCGCGTGGTAGCTGTTGTTGGCGTGGATCGTCGACAGGCACAGGTGCCCGGTCAGCGTGTGCAGCAGCGCCGACTGCATCGTCTCCTTGTCGCGGATCTCGCCGATCATGATCAGGTCGGGTGCTTCGCGCAGCGCGTTCTGCAGCGCCATCTGGTAGTTGTGCGTGTCGATGCCGATCTCGCGCTGGTTGACGAGGCTCTGGCGGTGGTCGAACAGGTATTCGATCGGATCCTCGATCGTGAGGATGTGACCGGTGCGGTTGGTGTTGCGGTGGTCGATCATCGCGGCGAGCGTGGTCGACTTGCCCGAGCCCGTCGCGCCCGCCACCAGCACCAGGCCGCGCTTGGCCATCACCAGGTCGAGCAGCACCGGCGGCAGCTTCAGCGCCTCGAACGGCGGCACGTGGCTGCGCACGTACCGGATGACCAGCGAGATCGATCCGCGCTGGCGGAAGATGTTGATCCGGAAGTTGCCGACGGCCTTGTCGAGGTGCGAGAGATTCATCTCCCGCTCGTTCTCGAATTCGCGCGCCTGGTCCTTGGTCATCAGGTCGTACGCGATCCTGCGCACGGTCTCGACGTCCATCTTCTGCGTCGACACCGGCACGACCACGCCGTTGACCTTGAGATTGATCGGCGCCCCACACGAGATGTAGAGGTCCGATGCCTCCTTGTCGGCCATCAGCTTGAACAATCGGTCGAGGTACATCGCATCCTTTCCGGGCTAGAATGACGCTACGCTTCGCGGCGCCGCAACCGCAGCACCTATGATGATGTCATGAGACGCCGCCGCTCGCCAGCCCACCGTCCGCAGTGTCGGGCCCCGAGGCCGCGAATGCCCTTGACGCGTGGCAGTTCGAGCCCACTTGTACGCTTCAATAAACCCGATCCCCTGTTCAAGCAAGTTTCATGCTCGCCATCATAGGCGGTACCGGCCTGACGCGCCTGTCGACGCTGGCCGTGGCTCACCGTGAAGTCATCCGCACGCCCTACGGAGAGCCGTCGGCGGCCCTGGTCGTAGGGGAGCTGGCCGGTCGGCGCGCGATGTTCCTCGCCCGACATGGCCACGGCCACACGATACCTCCGCACCGCGTCAATTACCGGGCGAACCTCTGGGCGCTCAAGCAGCAGGGGGCAACGGCGGTCCTCGCCGTCGCCTCGGTCGGCGCCATCCGCGGGGCCGGGCCGGGCGACCTGGTCCTGCCGCATCAGCTGATCGACTACACATGGGGTCGCGCGCAGACGTTTTTCGACGGCAACGGCTCCCAGGTCGTGCACGCCGACTTCACCCGACCGTATTCGGACGAGTTGCGCGCAGTCTGCCTTGCCGCTGCGCGCGACTCCGGCATCCCAGTGGCCGACGGCGGGGTCTACGGGGCCGTGTCGGGTCCGCGCCTCGAGACCGCTGCCGAGATCGACCGCATGGACCGCGACGGCGCGACGCTGGTCGGCATGACCGGGATGCCCGAGGCCGGGCTCGCGCGCGAACTCGGCCTCGACTATGCGTCGGTCTGCGTCGTCGTCAACCACGCAGCGGGCCGGGGCGACAGCGCGACGCAGGTGTCGCTCGAGGGCATCGCGCGGGTTCTCGAGACGGCGATGGACAAGGTCCGCAGCCTCCTCGAGCACGTGATCGTGCGCCTCCCGATCCAGCCGTCCGGCACCGGGCGGGAGGACGCGCCCGACCCGGTCCCCGATGGCGGGGTGCAGCGATGATCCGCAACGTCCTGCGGATGGGTGATCCGCGGCTGCTCGAACGTTCGCGGGAGGTCGAGCGTGCGGACTCGCCCGAGATCGCGGCGTTGCTCGTCGACATGCTCGACACGATGCGCGCGCAAAGCGGGGCGGGGCTCGCTGCACCGCAGATCGGCGTGGGGCTGCGCGTGGTCATCTTCGGCGTCGAGCGCAATCCCCGCTATCCCGATGCCGAAGCCGTCCCTTACACCGAGATCATCAACCCGGTGATCACACCGCTGACCGATGCGATGGAAGAGGGCTGGGAAGGCTGCCTGTCGGTGCCCGGGTTGCGCGGTGTCGTGCCGCGCCATGCGCGAATTCGCTATCGCGGGCTCGATCCCCGGGGCCGCGTGATCGACCGCGAAGCCGAGGGGTTCCACGCGCGCGTCGTCCAGCACGAGTGCGATCACCTCGACGGCATCCTCTATCCGATGCGCATCCGCGATTTCACGCAGTTCGGATTCACCGAGGAACTGTTCCCGGGCGTCGACGTCGCCGACGAGTAGCTGCGGCCGGGGGCATCGGCGCCGACGCATCGTCCCGCGTCGCGCTCCGGCCGCCATGATCCGCTGGGACCTCAGATCCGCAGCTGCTCGTAGAGCGCCGTCTCGAGGCGCAGCAGGGCGTGCTCGTCGTGCAGCTTCGCGCCACCGATCAGGAACACGTCCTCCGCCCGCTCGCCCAGCGTGTTGATCCGCGCGCTGACCACGTCGATGTTCGCCTGCGCGAGGACGTAGGCGATGCGCGCCAGCAATCCGGGCCTGTCGCCCGCGACGATCTCGAGGATGAAATGCGTGCCTTTGTCGTCGGGGAAGATCTGCACTTCGGGCGTCAGCGGGAAATGCCGCAACTGGCGCGAGATGCGACCGACTTCAGGCGCCTTCAGCGGCTCGGGCGATGCGAGCGCGCGCGCGAGCTCGTACTCGATATACTGGACGGTCTCGCGGTACGAGGCATTGGGATTGGCCGGGTCGTGGACCGCGAAGGTGTCGAGGGCGTAGCCGTTTCGCGTCGTGTGCACCTTGGCGTCGAGGATCGACAGGCCGATGCGGCCGAAGAAGCCGCAGATGCGGGCGAACAGCGCCTTCTGGTCGGGCAGATAGACGAGGGCCTGCAGTCCCGCTCCGTCGCGCGCGAGCCTTACCTTGACGACCGGCTCGGTGCGGTCGACACGCCAGTTCAGGTGCCGGGCGTGCCAGGCGATCTCGTCGGCCGTGTGCCTCTGGAAGTAGGTGACGTCGAGCTCGCGCCAGAGCCGGTTTTCCGCGCCCTCGGGCACCGCGTAAAGGCGCAGCAGGCGCTGCGCCTCGCGCTGGCGCAGTTCGATGCTGTCGGCGATGCTGCGCTGCGCGCCGTCCCCAGCGAGCACGCTGCGCGTCGCCTTGTAGAGATCCTCCAGCAGCTTGCCTTTCCATGCATTCCAGACGTTGGGGCTGGTCCCACGGATGTCGGCGACGGTCAGCAGGTAGAGGGCCGAGAGTGAGCGCTCGTTGCCGACCTTCTTCGCGAAGGCTTCGATGACTTCG
>DATGDG010000429.1:0-2415 GCA_035311025.1 Casimicrobiaceae bacterium | reverse complement strand
CCGGTCGGCGCGATCGTCGTATGCGACGGCGTCGTCGTCGGCCGCGGCGGCAACGCACCGATCGCGGCCAGCGATCCAACCGCGCACGCCGAGATCGCCGCGCTGCGCGAGGCGGGCGCAGCGCTGGGCAACTATCGGTTGCCGGGCTGCGAGATCTACGTGACGCTCGAGCCCTGCGCGATGTGCGCCGGTGCGATCATGCATGCGCGGCTTTCGCGCCTGGTGTATGGTGCGCGCGATCCCAAGACGGGGGCCTGCGGCTCGGTCGTCGACCTGTTCGCGAATCCACGGCTCAACCATCACACGCGCGTCACCGGCGGCGTGGCCGAAGCGGCCTGCGCCGGACTGCTCAAGGAATTCTTCGCGGCGCGTCGCTGAAAGCACCCCGATCCGCATCCATGCGCTTCGACATCCTCGCCCCCGCCGGCTTCGCAACCGATCCTCCTGCCGTTGCGCGTGCCGTCGCACGGTTGTCGGGCCTCGGACACGCGGTACGCCTCGATCCGACGGCCGAAGGCCGGTGGCAGCGCTTCTCGGCCCCCGACGACGAGAGGCTCGCAGCGATCGAGCGCGTCGCATCCGATCCCGCCGCCGACGTCGCGCTGATGCTGCGCGGAGGTTACGGCTTCACGCGTCTGCTCGGCCGGATCGATTTCGCCGCGATCGGACGCACGGGCAAGCGCTGGCTCGGCCACTCGGATTTCACCGCATTCCAGCTCGCCGCGCTCGCGCGGTGCGGGATGGTCACGTTCGCGGGCCCGATGGCGTCCTACGATTTCGGCGCCGAGCAGCCGTCGGTATTCACGTTCGAGAACTGCTTCGGCGTGCTGGGAAATCCGGAGTGGAGCGTCGAGTGCGCGCTCGACGGGCCTTCTCAGGTCGAATGCACCGGTGTGCTGTGGGGCGGCAACCTGGCGATGGTGTCCCATCTCGTCGGGACGCCCTACCTGCCGGACATCTCCGGCGGCATCCTGTTCCTCGAGGACGTCGGCGAGCACCCGTACCGCGTCGAGCGCATGCTGTACCAGCTGTTGCATGCGGGCGTGCTCGCGCGATCGCGCGCGGTCCTGCTCGGCGCATTCACCGAGTACCAGCTCAACGCGAACGACGGCGGGTACGACCTGGTCACCGCGATCGAGCAGGTTCGCGCCCACGCCGCGGTTCCGGTGTTCACCGGTTTCCCTTTCGGTCACGTCCGCGAGAAGCTCACGCTTCCGGTCGGCGGGCGCTGCACGCTTCGAAGCCGCGACGGCGTCGCCTCGCTGCGCTTCTTCGACTATGCGGTGTGAGTGCGAGACCCGCCGCCTGCAGGCGGAAAACGTGGTCCGTCCCGGATTCCAGGTGACTTCGGGTGCGGCACGTGGGTGAGCCGCGCGGATTTTCGATCCGCCTGTGCGCCTGGGCGCAGGACGCGCCGGCGCTGCGGCGCGTGCGCCACGACGTGTTCGTCGTCGAGCAGGAGATCCCGGAAAGCCTCGAATGGGACGCCGCGGATGCGACGTCGCTGCACGCGCTGGCCGAGGACGACGCGGGTGCACCGATCGGCTGCGGGCGGCTGCTCGTCGACGGCCATGTCGGGCGGCTCGCGGTGATCCGGGCCTGGCGGCGTCGCGGTGTGGGCGCGGCGCTGCTCGGACGGCTGGTCGACGAAGCGCGGCGGCGCGGGCATGCGCGCGTCGTCCTCAACGCGCAGACGCAGGCGATGCCTTTCTACGCGCGTCACGGCTTCCAGGCGAGCGGAAGCGCGTTCGAGGAAGCGGGCATCCCGCATCGCGAGATGTCGCGCACGCTCGCCTGAGCGGCGCCCCCTCAGCCGCGAACGGCTTCGGCCCGGGCGCGTCCCGCGGCCATCGGGATGTCGAAGCGGTACAGGACCTCGCCGGTGATCCGCCCATCGGGATCGAAGCTGCGCTCGGCGAAATGCGCCCGGCCGTTGCGCTCGAGGGCGATGATCGTCGAGCATCGCGTGCCGTAGGTGTCGCTGACAATGAACGGCGCCGACAGCAGACGTTCGCGCTCGAGGGGCAAGCCCGTGGCGGGAAGCTCGCTGTCCTCGGCAATCGTCCGGTCCCCGAGGACGTCCCACAGCGAGCGCGGATCGGCGTCACCCGAGGCGATCCAGCGCGCAACGCCCGCCTTTGCCCGCACGAGCTTGGGCCAGGGCGTGTCGAGCTGCGCGTTGGAGACGCCGTGGATCCCGGGGTGCAGCGATGCGATGCCCGCCGCGCGGTTGGAGCCGAAGGCGGCGCGCGATCCGTCTCCCGCGACGACATTGAAGCCGTTGAACGCGCCGGCGCCCGCCACGGTGGTCGCCAGCGCGGTCAGCGGATCGCGGTCGTCGCCAAGCAGCGCAGGGACGAGCGAGCCGCGCGATGGGGCCCGCGGGTCGTGGCGCCCGGGCTCGCGCACGTTGGT
>DATGDG010000428.1:0-14083 GCA_035311025.1 Casimicrobiaceae bacterium | reverse complement strand
ATGCCGAGCTCGAGAGTGCGCTGCGCAGGCAGATGGAGCCGCCGTCGTTCCCGGTGCCGTTCTCGACGTTCAACGCCACGATCGAGTTCGTGCACCTCGAGCCGGGACGGACCCACGACGTCGCCGGCATGCGCGTGACGGTGAAGCGCCAGCACCACGCGGGCGATTCCTACGGTTACCGGTTCGAGAAGAACGGGCGCACGGTCATCTATACGACCGACTCCGAGCACAAGCTCACCGATCCCGATGAGGGTGCGGATTTCGCCGAATTCTTCCGCGAAGCCGATGTCGTGATCTTCGACGCCATGTACTCGCTGGCGGAAGCCACGTCGGTCAAGGCCGACTGGGGCCATTCGAGCAACATCGTCGGCGTCGAGCTGTGCCAGCGCGCGCGCGCCAGGCACCTGTGCATGTTCCATCACGAGCCGGCGCTCGACGACGCCGCCATCTCCAAGGTGCTCGCGGAGACGCGGCGCTTCGAGGAAATCACTCGGACCGGCGACCCGCTCAAGGTCTCCACCGCCTACGACGGGCTGGAACTCAGGTTGTGACGGCAGCGGCGCCCGAGGACCTCGGGCCGAGGACCGCCCAGGTGCGTGCCTTCGGCGGCGTGATCCTCGTCGCGTTCGCCGTCGTGCTCGCCTCCGGCTGGCCCGGACGCTTCCCGCTGCAGACCGACTGGTTCGACGCGTATCAGCTGTTGTCACCGCGCCGGGTCGAATCGATGCCGGCAACGATCGTCCAGATCGACGAGAAGAGCCTCGCGACGCTCGGACGCTGGCCCTGGCCGCGGACGCGGCTCGCCCAGCTGATCCACACGATCAGCGGCGCCGAACCCGCCGCCATCGGCGTCGACATCGTGATGCCCGAGCCTGATCCGCTGTCGCCCGACACGCTGCTCCCGCGCATCGATGCCGGTGCGGCGCTTTCGGACAAGCTCGGCGACCTGCCGTCGACCGACAAGGAGCTCGCGAGTGCGCTCGCCACGGCACCGACCGTGCTGATCGCCGCCGGCACCCCCGGACCTTCGGTCAATCCGTTGCGCGTCGCGCCGATCGTCGTTCGCGATGCGCATGCGTCGGCCGAGTCGGCGTCGCGCGCGGTATCGCGCCTGGTCGAGTACCCCGGTGCCATGGGGTGCCTCCCGATTCTCGAGAACGCTGCATCGGGCTGGGGTTTCGTCTCGGTCGACGACCCGCGCGGCGTCGTGCGGCGCATCCCGCTGGTCGCCAACGTCAACGGCACGCTGGTGCCGTCGCTGGCGCTCGAGATGTGGCGGGTCGCCATGCATGCTCCCGCGATGCGCCTCGCGACCGATCGCGGGAGGGTACGGGGCGTCGCCGTCGGCGACCGGTTCTTCCCGACCGAAAGCGACGGGCAGGCGCGGATCTGGTTTTCGCGCCGCGATCCGCGACGCTTCGTGTCGGCGGCCGACGTGCTCGAAGGACGCGTCGATCCCGCCCGCTTCGCGAGGAAGTTCGTGTTGATCGGCGTCACCGCAACCGCGATCGGCGATTACGCGTGGACGCCGGTGGGTGAAAGGATGCCGGGCAGCGAGGTGCACGCGCAGCTTCTCGAGAACATGTACGACGGCACGCTGCTCATGCGGCCGTCGTGGGCGCCGCTTGCCGAGGCCGCCGGGTTCCTGCTGCTGGGGGCGCTGCTCGTCTGGGGCACGCCGCGCTGGCCGGTGCGCATCGGCGCGCTGGTCGCCTTCGGATGCGTCGTCGTCCCGCTGGCGGTGGCATTCGCCCTGTTCAAAGGGGAACGCCTGCTGTTCGATGCCGCGACGCCGGTCGCCGGGCTGGTGCTGCTGTCCGGCGCAGTGCTCGCGCTGACGCTGGCCGATGCAACGCGCAACCGCAAGGCGCTCGAGCGGGTGCTGCAGCGCCAGCGCGAGGAGGCTGCCCGGGTCGCAGGCGAACTGCAGGCGGCGCGGCGCATCCAGATGGAGATGCTGCCGCAACCCGACGGCCTGCGCGATCCGCGGGTCGAGATCGCGGCGACGATGGAGCCCGCGCAGGAGGTGGGCGGCGACCTGTACGATTTCTACATGCTCGACGACCATCGCCTCTTCTTCATGCTGGGCGACGTCTCCGGCAAGGGCCTGTCGGCAGCGATCTTCATGGCGGTCAGCAAGGCGCTGTGCAAGAGCGCGGCGCTGCGCTCGCTCGACGTCGACGTCGGGGCGCTGATGTCCGCCGCCAACCGCGAGGTGGCGCGCGACAATCCCTCGTCGCTGTTCGTCGCGGTGTTCGCGGGCGTGCTCGATCTCGCGTCGGGCGAGCTCGATCACTGCAGCGCCGGCCAGGAGCGCCCATACCTGATCCGCCCGGCGAAAGGGGACATGGAGCGGCTGGACGGAAGCGGCGGGCCGCCGCTGTGCGCGGTCGACGACTTTGCCTACGAGAGCTCGCAGACGCGCCTTGCACCGGGGGATGTGCTCTGCGTCGTCAGCGACGGCGTCACCGAGGCGCAGAACCTCGCGTGCGAACTCTATGGTGGCGAGCGTGCGGCACGGGCGCTCGCCACCGCGGATTCCGCGCACGCCGCCGTCGCGCTGCTGCGTGCGGACGTCGCGGCCTACGCCGGCGATGCCGAGCCCGCCGACGACATGACGGTGCTCGCGCTGTGCTGGCGTGGAGCCGGATCCCCGGGTCGCGCGGCGTGACGGGCGTGGTGGCGGCACTCCGGTTGCTGGCGTGATCGGCGCGGCGCGCGATCCTGTTGTGGCAGGGGGGGCGAGGTAGTACTATATGACTACTTCAGGAGTGACTCGATGCCCGTTGCCGCCACCAGCCTCAAGCTTTCGAAGGAATTGAAATCCCGCATCGCCCGTCTCGCCAGGCGGACCGGGGAGAGCCCCCATGCGCTGATGCTGCGCATGCTCGAGGAACAGGTGGAATCTATCGAGCGTTTCGAGCAGTTCGTGGCGGATGCGCAGTCAGCCGACGAGCGCATGCAGGAGAGCGGCATGGGCTACGACGCGGCCGACGTGCACGGCTACCTTGAAGCCCGGGTCGCGGGCCGGAAGGCGACGCGGCCCAAGCCCGTGCAATGGCGAAGATAGTCTATTCGGAGGAGGCGTTTGGCGACTTCGAGCGGATCATTGAGTTCCTGCTGGATGTTTCGAACGATGACGCGGCAAGGACGCTCGCGAGCATCCACGGCGCGATTCGCAGCCTCGGGGAACATCCGCTGATCGGCCGGCGCGTCGCGGCCGACGTTCGCGAATTGGTGGTGTCCTACGGCGCGACGGGTTATGTCGCCCTCTACCGCTTCGACCGCGCACACGGTGTCGTTCGCGTGCTGCGAATCCGGCATCAACGCGAGGCGGGCTATCGGGAATGATGCCGACGCACGACGCGCGACGGCATCCTTCCGGACGCGCCTATCGGACGATGACCTCGACCCGCCGGTTGCGCGCCTCGGCCACGCCCTCGCCGGTTGCCACCAGCGGATCGCGCTTGCCGCGGCCTTCGGCGGCGATGTCCCCAGCCGGGATCCCGCGCTGGATCAGCGCGTTCCGCACCGCATCGGCGCGCTGCAGCGACAGCCTGTCGTTGTAGGCGTCGCTGCCGACACTGTCGGTGTGCCCGATGACGACGATGTCGGGCACCGGGTGCTTCGCGATGTCGGGGAACACGCTTTCGAAGACGCGCTTCGACGCGTCGGTCAGTTCGTTGCTGCCTTCGACGAAGTACAGCGTGAACGTCTGCGGGCGGGCCGGCTGGGCGGCGAGCGCCTTGCCGAATTTCGCCTCGACCTCCTTCGGGCTGGACTCCGCGGCGCGCGGACCCTGCGTCGTCGTCTCGGCCGCGGCGTAGGGCTTGTCGAGGACGACCTGCTTGTCACCCTGCTGCACGGTCAGCACCGAGGGGTGGCCATCCTGCGCGGGGAGCAGCACGACCTCGCCGGTCGGCGTTGCGCAGCCGGCGACCAGCGCTACCAGGGCGACCGAAGCGGCCGCGAAAGCCAGCCGGGCGCCGCGCACGCCAGGGCGCGGCCGGGTACCGCGTGGGTCAGTGCGTGGCCGCGGTGTCATGGACACTCACCACGAACTCGGTGCCGCGCACGCCGAGAATCGCCGACGGCGTGCTCACCGTCATCGACCCCGGCGCCTGCCTGGCGAGGCGGCCCGAGACGACGGCCAGCGTGCCCTTCCTCAACGACGTGTCGAAGCGACCCTGGTTGGTCGTCGTGTCGAACGCGTACTGATCCAGCGCAAGCACGCTGTTCGGGCCGGCCGACAGCAGCGAGTTGTCGCTCATCGTGATGCCGACCGAGCCGTCGGCCCCGGTCTTGACCACGTCGCCCTGTTGAACGTGGACGCCGAGGCCCGCCGGCAGGGCCTGGCCGCTCCGGTCGATCGTCACGTCGCCTTTCGAAACCTTGATCTGGCCGATGTCGGCGGCCTGCGCCGATCCCGCGGCGAACATCAGCACCGACAACGCAAGCTTCCATCGGAGCATCGCAGTCTCCTTGCATGTCCGCGGACTACGTACAATGCCGACACCCTGCGCCGGCCACAGCCGTGCGGCACGCCCTCGCGCAGGGACTTCGAGCCGATTGCGCCCATTGCCAAACATGGCGAACCACTTCCCCACCGCCGGCGGCGAGCGCCGGGTGTTTCCGGCGCGCCTCGAAATCCTGCCCGAAACCGCCGCGTTTGTCGAAGCCTGGTGTTCCGGCCGTGGCGTCGGCTCCGACGCCGTGGCCAGGCTCGTGCTGATCGTCGAGGAACTCCTCACCAACACGGTGATGCACGGGCATGGTGGCATGCCGGATGCCCCCGGCGCATCGGTCGCGCTGACCCTGATTCCGCATCCGCGCGGCATCGAGCTGGTCTACGAGGATCTCGCTCCGCCCTACGATCCGACGCCGCACCTGGCGGCCGCTTACGCGCCGATCGAGGACGAGGTCGAGGATCGTCCGGTCGGGGGGCTTGGCCTGCGCCTCGTCGGCCAGTTCGCGACGGCGGCCCGCTACGCGTACGAGGACGGCTCGAACCGGCTGTGGCTGGTCGTCGAGCTGGCTGCGTAGCGTATCGCGATGGATTGGCTCAGCCGGGAAGCGCGCGGGAGAGCCATCCGCGCATCCGCGGACCGTAGACGTTGACGGCGAGCCCGGCGAGCACCAGCCCGACGCCTGCCATCTGGATGGGCGCAAGCGACTCGCCGAGGAACAGCGCGCCGCTGGCGAGCCCCGACACCGGAATCAGCAGCGCGAATGGCGCGACGAGTCCGGTCGGATAGCGGTGCAGCATGCGCGCCCAGGACGCGAAGCCGAAGATCGTCGCGAAGTAGGCGAGGAAGAGCGCGCAGCCCCAGGCGAGCGCGCCCGCCGACGCGACGGCGTGCCAGACGGCCGGCCCGCCTTCGAACGCGTACGATGCGGCGAGCAGCGGCAGCGGCGGCGCGAGGGACGACCACACGACCAGACCGCGCATGTTGGCATGGTGGGTTCGGGCTGCGTGCTTCGCGACGATGTTGCCGACGGCCCAGGCCATCGCCGCGACGATCACCAGCGCGAGTCCGACCAGCGTCGACCCCGCGCCCATGCCGATCCGATGCAGGGCCAGCAGCACGATGCCCAGACCGGCGACGATCGCTCCCACGACGTTCTCGCCGTGCAGGCGGTCGCCGAGGAACACGATCCCGAGGCCGATGGTGAAGAACGCCTGCACCTGGATCACCAGCGACGACAGGCCCGCCGGCATGCCGAGCCGCATGCCGAGGAACAGCAGGCCGAACTGGAATACCCCGATCGCGAGGCCGTAGGCGATGACCAGCACCGCGGGCATCCGCGGCGGCGGCATGAAGAAGACCAGCGGCACCGCGGCGAAGAAGAAGCGCAGCGCGGCGAACGCGAACGGCGGGATCTCCTCCAGCCCGACCTTGATCGGGACGAACGAGAATCCCCATAGCGCCACGACGACGAGGATCAGCGCGAGATCGCGCGGAGCGAGGCGGGCGGACGGCACCCCCGAGCTTACCATCGGCCCCTCTGGCCCCCGCCCGCGTTCCCCGGCGCTACCCCACGGGATCTGGCGTATGATTGACGTTTACGTAAACGTAATGCCGCGTCTCTGCGGAACGGCATTGCGGTAAGCTGCCAGTTGCCCCCATCGGTCGCGCCGGCCACGCCGCGGCCGATCATTCAATGCGCCGACGCGCCCTTCGCAGGCGGGCGCGCCCCTCTCGCGAGGTTCGCGATGAACGACTCAACGCGCCAGCTGCTGGTCTACAAGCCGCGCACCAAGCTGCGCTTCGTGACGGCCGCGAGCCTGTTCGACGGCCACGACGCATCGATCAACATCATGCGTCGCATCCTGCAGGCGACCGGCTGCGAGGTGATCCACCTCGGCCACAACCGCTCGGTCGAGGAGATCGTCGACTGCGCGATCCAGGAAGACGCGCAGGGCATCGCGATCTCGTCGTACCAGGGCGGGCACGTCGAGTTCTTCAAGTACATGCTCGACCTGCTGCGCGACCACGGTGCTGGCCACATCAAGGTCTTTGGCGGCGGCGGCGGCGTCATCGTCCCGGAGGAAATCCGCGAGCTGCACGCCTACGGCGTGGCCCGGATCTTCTCCCCGGAGGACGGCCAGAAGCTGGGGTTGCAGGGGATGATCAACGAGATCGTCGCCGCGGCCGACGTCGACCTGGCAAAGGCGCCGCCGGAATCGATCTCCGACCTCGGCTCGGACGACCGCTACGTGCGCGCACGCACCCTCGCGCGGATCATCACCGTGCTGGAGAGCGATGACGCGCCGCCCTCGCTGCGCGCAGCCGTCCACGCGGCCGCGGCGGGATCCAAGGCGCCGGTGCTGGGCATCACCGGCACCGGCGGTGCAGGCAAGAGCTCGCTGACCGACGAGCTGGTGCGGCGCTTCCGCCTCGACCAGCACGACCGCCTGAAGATCGCGATCGTCTCGATCGATCCGTCGCGCCGCAAGTCCGGCGGTGCGCTGCTCGGCGACCGGATCCGGATGAACGCGATCCATGCGCCCAACATCTACATGCGCTCGCTCGCGACCCGCGACGCCGGCAGCGAGATCTCGAAAGCCCTTCCGGACGCGATCGCCGCGTGCAAGGCCGCGGGTTTCGACCTGGTGATCGTCGAGACCTCGGGCATCGGCCAGGGTGACGCCGCGATCGTTCCCCACGTCGACCTGTCGGTGTACGTGATGACGCCCGAATTCGGAGCCGCGTCGCAGCTCGAGAAGATCGACATGCTCGACTTCGCCGATTTCATCGCGATCAACAAGTTCGACCGCAAGGGCGCGCAGGACGCGTTGCGCGACGTGCGCAAGCAGTACCAGCGCAATCACGAGCTGTGGAAAGCCTCGCCCGAGGAGACGCCGGTCTTCGGCACGATCGCGTCGCGCTTCAACGACGACGGCGTGACCGCGCTGTACGCTGCGGTGGCCGAGGCGCTGCGCGGGCGCGGCCTCGCGCTTTCCGCGGGCGCGCTGCCCCCGGTGGCAACGCGGCACTCGACGCAGCAGCGCGCCATCGTACCGGCGCCGCGGGTGCGCTATCTCGCCGAGATCGCGGAGACCGTGCGCGGCTACCACCGTCGCGCCCGGGAGCAGGCGGCAATCGCGCGCGAGCGACAGCAGCTGCGGGCGACGAAGGCGATGCTCGCCGCAGCCCTCACCCCCGGCCCCTCTCCCGCAGGCGGGCGAGGGGAGGACGAGGCGGGTGCGGGGGTGCTCGAACGCCTGATCGCCGAACGCGAAGCGAAGCTCGACGCGCGCTCGAGGAAGCTCCTCGACATGTGGCCGCGCACGCGGGCTGCGTACGCCGCGGACGAGTACGCGGTCAGGATCCGCGACCGCGAGATCCGCACCGCGCTGACGACGACCTCGCTGTCGGGCACGCGACTGCGCAAGGTGGCGCTGCCGAACTACGAGGACGACGGCGAGATCCTGCGCTGGCAGCTCGTCGAGAACGTCCCGGGCAGCTTCCCGTTCACCGCGGGGGTGTTCGCGTTCAAGCGCGAGAACGAGGATCCGACGCGGATGTTCGCCGGCGAAGGCGATCCGTTCCGCACCAACCGCCGCTTCCACCTGCTCGCCGACGGCATGCCGGCCAAGCGCCTGTCGACGGCTTTCGACTCGGTGACGCTCTACGGGAACGATCCCGACCGCCGCCCCGACATCTACGGCAAGGTCGGGAACTCGGGCGTGTCGATCGCCACTCTGGACGACATGAAGGTGCTGTATTCGGGTTTCGACCTCTGCGCACCCAACACCTCGGTGTCGATGACCATCAACGGCCCGGCCCCGACGATCCTCGCGATGTTCATGAACACCGCGATCGACCAGCAGCTCGAGAAGTTCACGCAGGAAAACGGACGCGAGCCCACCGAGGACGAGGCGGCGAAGATCCGCGCCTGGACGCTGGCGACCGTGCGCGGCACCGTGCAGGCCGACATCCTGAAGGAGGACCAGGGGCAGAACACCTGCATCTTCTCGACGGAGTTCAGCCTCAAGGTGATGGGCGACATCCAGCAGCATTTCGTCCATCACGATGTGAAGAACTTCTACTCGGTGTCGATCTCGGGCTATCACATCGCCGAGGCGGGTGCCAACCCCATCTCGCAGCTCGCGTTCACGCTGGCCAACGGTTTCACGTTCGTCGAGGCCTACCTCGCACGCGGCATGCACGTCGACGATTTCGCGCCCAACCTGTCGTTCTTCTTCAGCTACGGCATGGATCCCGAGTACGCGGTGATCGGGCGCGTCGCCCGCAGGATCTGGGCGGTCGCGATGCGCGAGCGCTACGGCGCGAACGAGCGCAGCCAGAAGCTCAAGTTCCACTCGCAGACTAGCGGGCGCAGCCTGCACGCGCAGGAGATCGCGTTCAACGACATCCGCACGACGCTGCAGGCGCTGATCTCGACCTACGACAACACGAACTCGCTGCACACCAACGCCTACGACGAGGCGATCACGACGCCCACCGAGGACAGCGTCCGCCGCGCGCTGGCGATCCAGCTGATCATCAACCGCGAGTGGGGGCTGGCGAAGAACGAGAACCCGAACCAGGGGTCGTTCATCCTCGAGGAGCTGACCGACCTGGTCGAGGAAGCCGTGCTGAAGGAGTTCGAGGCGATCTCCGAGCGGGGCGGCGTGCTGGGCGCGATGGAAACGGGCTACCAGCGCGGCAAGATCCAGGAGGAATCGCTGCATTACGAGCACATGAAGCACGACGGCAGCTATCCGATCGTCGGCGTCAACACCTTCCGCAATCCGCATGGCGATGTGGTGCCGCAGAAACTAGAGCTCGCGCGCTCCACCGACGAGGAGAAGCGCTCGCAGCTCTCCCGGCTCGCCGATTTCCACGCGCGCAATGCCCAGGACGCCCGCGCCGCGCTGGCCCGGCTCAAGCAGACGGTGATGAGCGACGGCAACGTGTTCGAGGAACTGATGAGCACGGTGCGCGTCTGTTCGCTGGGGCAGATCACGAACGCGCTGTTCGAGGTCGGCGGGCAGTACCGGCGCAGCATGTAGCATCATCCGTCCCCATGGATACGCACAGGCCCCTGAGGGCGCTCAAGTCCACCGGCAAGAGCGCGAACTTCACCGCGGAGGAGATCGCCGACGCGGTCGACGTCGCGCAGGAAGGCGGGGAATGGGTCACGCGCAGCCATTTCGATTCATGCTCGTGAGCAACGGCGCGGTGATCGCGGTCCTCGCGCGGGCGGCGAGGCTGTACTGAGTCGGTGCCCGGGGCAGGGGCGGTCTCGGCATGCCCTCACCGCCGCCGGAACCTGCACCGCGTTCGCGTAAGATGATCGGCGAACGGCGCATCCGGCGCCCGAAACCGCGCAAGTCATGCCAGATCCTGCCGCCTGGGCATTTCCGACCGAACTTCAGCCTGATCCGGGCGAGGTCGGCTTCGCCCTCGATCCGGTGCTCGATGCGGTCGTCGGGCTGCGGGCCGAGGTCCCCGAGGACGCTTTCACCGCCGAGACGCTCGGCACCGAGCGCGGCGGCAATGGCGTCGTCATCGGCGACGACGGCCTTGTGCTGACGATCGGCTACCTGATCACAGAAGCCGAGTCGATCTGGCTGACTGCGAACTCGGGCATGGTCGTCCCCGGGCACGCGCTCGCCTACGACCAGGTCACCGGACTCGGCCTCGTCCTGCCGCTTGGGCAACTCGGCGTCGCCCCGCTGCGCCGCTGCCGGCTCGACGAGGCGCAACTCGACGGCGACGTCTATGTCGTCGGACGCGGCGGACGCTCGCACGCGCTGCGCGCGCAGGTCTTCGCGCGCCGGGAATTCGCCGGCTACTGGGAGTACCTGCTCGAGGAGGCGCTGTTCACCACGCCCGCGCATCCGGAGTGGAGCGGCGCGGCGCTGCTCGACGCAGACGGCAGGCTCGTCGGCATCGGCTCGCTGTTCGTCCAGGAGCCCGACGGCGACGAGATCGTCAAGGGCAACATGTTCGTGCCGAGCGAGCTGATCGACCCGATCCTCGATGACATGCTGAAGACCGGGCGCGCAGGGCACCCGCCTCGCGCGTGGCTGGGGGTTTACACGGCCGAGACCCGGGACGGAGTGACGATCCAGGGCCTGGCGCACGGGGGGCCGGCCGAGCGCGCCGGCCTGCAGCCGGGCGACATCGTGCGCGACGTCGCCGGCGAGCCGGTCGGGGACCTGGCCGACTTCTATCGCCAGGTCTGGAAGCGCGGTCCTGCCGGAACCGCGATCCCCCTCACCCTGACGCGCGAAGGCAGGCTCACCAACGTGAGCGTGCGCTCGGTGGACCGCAGCAGCCTGCTGAAGAAGCCGCAGCTGCAGTGAATGACTAGGTTGTCGGGTGCGCGTCGGCGCTGGCCGGCGCGGCGTCGTGCAGCGTGCTCGCGCGCGCTTCATGGCTGTGGTCGGCGCCGATCATCATGTACATCGCCGGCACCACGAACAGCGTGAACAGCGTGCCGATCGACAGGCCCGATGCGATCACCAATCCCATGTTGAAGCGGCTGACGGCCCCGGCGCCGCTGGCGATGATCAGGGGCACGACGCCCAGCACCATCGCCGCCGTGGTCATCAGGATCGGACGCAGGCGCAGGCCGGCCGCATGCTCGACCGCCTCGCGCTTGCTGTGGCCTTCGCGCTGCAGGTTGTTCGCGAACTCGACGATCAGGATGCCGTGCTTGGAAATCAGGCCGATCAGCGTGACCAGCCCCACCTCGGTATAGATGTTGAGCGTCGCGCCGCCGACGCCGAGGTTGATGAACAGCAGCGCACCCGATATCGCCATCGGCACCGACACGAGGATGATGATCGGGTCGCGGAAGCTCTCGAATTGCGCCGCCAGCGCGAGGAAGATGATGACCAGCGCGAAGAAGAAGGTCAGCACGAGGCCCCCCGACTCCTGCACGAACTGGCGCGACGGCCCCGAATAGTCGAAGGTGTAGCCCGCCGGCAGCGTGCGCTGCGCGAGCGCCTTCAGGTCTTCGAGTGCCGTCCCCTGCGCGACGAAAGGCATGGGCACGCCTTGGAGCGTCGCCGAGTTGAGCTGCTGGAAGTGGTTGATCGTTTCGGGCTGCACCGAAGACGAGAGATGGACGACCGTGGACAGCGGCACCATGCGGCCGCTCGCGGTCCGCAGGTAGTAATGGCGGAGCTGGTCGGGATTGAGCCGAAACCGCTGCTCGACCTGCGGGATCACCTTGTACGAGCGCCCGCCCAGCTCGAAGAAGTTCACGTAGCCGCCCCCCAGCATCGCCGACAGCGCGTTGCCGATGTCCTGCATCGTCAGCCCGAGCTGGGCGGCCATGTCGCGGTCGATCTCGATGCCCGTCTGCGGCAGGTCGATGCGCAGGTCGGACTGCAGGAAGATGAACTGCCCGCTCTTCAGCGCATCCTGCAGGAACTGCTGCGACACTTCGTAGAGCCGCGAGAACGGCTCGGTCGTCGTGATCACGAACTGGATCGGAAGCCCGCGCGCGCCCGGCAGCGGTGGAGGCTGGAACAGCGCGTTCTGCGTGCCGGCGATCTGGGCGAGCTCCTGCTGCACCGCAGGCTGCAGCTGCGTCGCCGTGTTCTTGCGCTCGTTCCACGGCTTCAGCACCATGCCGCCGATCACCTGCGTCGGCGTGTTCAGCTGGAACACGTGGTCGGTCTCGGGATATTTCTTGAAGATGTCGTAGACCTGGTCGGCGTAGAGCTGGCGCTGCTGCAGCGTCGCCGTCGGATTGTTGAACGAGACCGAGATCAGCACGCCCTGGTCTTCCTGCGGCGCGAGCTCGGCCTTCGAAGTCGAGTAGAGGTAGTAGATCGAGCCGAGGATGATGACCGCCATCACCGCCGTCACTGGCAGGTAGTCGAGCGCTCCGTGCAGCGTGCGCTCGTAGCGCTGGTGCAGGCGCTCGAAGCTCCGATCGAGGAAGATGACCAGCCGGTCCTGCCAGCTCCGGCTCTGCGGATCCGGCGCTTTCAGCAGGCGCGAGCACATCATCGGCGACAGCGTCAGCGCGATGATCGCCGAGATCGTGACGGTGCCCACCAGCGTGAACGCGAACTCGGTGAACAGCGCGCCGGTCAGGCCGCCCATGAAGCCGATCGGGACGTAGACGGCGACCAGCACGATCGCCATCGCGATGATCGGATTGGCGAGCTCGCGCGCGGCGCGTATCGCCGCGTCGAAGCGCGGCATTCCCTCCTCGAGGTGGCGGCTCACGTTCTCGACGACGATGATCGCGTCGTCGACGACCAGCCCGATCGCCAGCACGATGGCGAGCAGCGTCAGCAGGTTGATCGAATAGCCCAGCGCCAGCATCACGGTGAACGTGCCGACGATGGACAGCGGTATCGCCACCAGCGGAATGATGACCGAGCGCAGCGACCCCAGGAACACGAACACCACCGCCGTGACGATGAGCACGGCCTCGATCAGTGTCTTCACCACCTCGTTGATCGACGAGTTCACGAAGCTGGTCGAGTCGTAGACGATCGTTCCCTTGAGGCCCGCGGGCAGCTGCGACTGCACCTCGGGGAACGCCTGGCGCACGCGGGCGATCACGTCGAGCAGGTTCGCCCCCGGCGCGACCTGGATGCCGATGTAGACCGCGGTCTTGCCGTCGAAGGCGACCGTCGTCTCGTAATCCTCCGAGCCCAGCGAGACGTCGGCGACGTCGGTGAGCCGCACGACCTGGCCGTTGACCGACTTGACCACCATGTTCCTGAAGCCGTCCAGCGACTTCAGGTTGGTGCTGGCCGAGAGGTTGACCTGCACCATCTGGCCCTTGGCGTTGCCGACCGACGCGAGGAAGTTGTTGGCGCCCAGAGCACTGTAGACGTCCGCCGCGGTGAGGCCGTAGGCGGAGAGCTTTTGCGGATCGAGCCAGGCGCGCAGCGCGAAGTTCTTGGCGCCGAGGATCTCGGCCGTCTGCACGCCGTCGATCGCCTGCAGCTTGGGCTGCACCGCGCGTACCAGGTAATCGGTGATCTGGTTGGGCTGCAGCACGTCGCTGTAGAAGCCGACGTACATCGCGTCGATCGTCTGTCCGATCGACACCGAGAGCACCGGCTTCTGCGCCTGCGGCGGAAGCTGGTTCAGCACCGAGTTGACCTTGGTGTTGATCTCGGTCAGCGCCTTGTCTGGGTCGTAGTTCAGGCGCAGGTTGGCGGTGATCGTGCTCACGCCCTGCACGTTCGACGACGTCATGTAGTCGATGCCGTTGGCCTGGGCGATCGCGTTCTCCAGCGGTGTGGTGATGAAGCTCGCCACCAGATTCGCGTCGGCACCCGGGTAGGCCGTCGAGACCGTGACCACGGCGTTCTGCGTGTACGGATACTGCAGCACCGGCAGGAGCCCGACCGAGCGCAGGCCCAGCACCAGGATCACCAGGCTGACCACGGTGGCCAGCACCGGTCGCTCGATGAAGATGTCGGTGAATTTCTTGTCCATGTCCGGCAGTACCTCGGGTATCCGCAGCGCGTTCAGGAATTGGGCACTTGCGGATTCGGGTTGTCCGTAGGCTTCACGCTGTTGTCGATCAGGACCGGCGAGCCGTTGCGCAGCTTGAGCTGCCCGGCGGTGACCACCGTTTCGCCGGCCTT
>DATGDG010000427.1:0-8039 GCA_035311025.1 Casimicrobiaceae bacterium | reverse complement strand
GGGCGAGGAACGCGTCGCCGAGCTTCTGCGTCCACTCGAGCTTTTCGCTCATCATCGCCAATACCTGCGGGAAAGGCGTCAGCGACTTCACCGACGGGTCCCAGGGCTGTTTCTGCAGCGCGTCTTCCAGGGCCTTGTTCTTGAGGCCCGGATTCGCCTTCACCCAGCGCTCGGCGCTGACGACGTCCAGCGGGTAGGTCGACGCCATCAGCACCTGGGCGAGCAGCTCGTCCGGATAGAGTGCGATCGGCGCAACCAGCTGGTCGAGCTCTTCCTGCGAGAACGTGCCCGCCTCTGCGGGCTGCCCGGCGGCGGTTGCGGGCGCCGAGGGTGGCTGTCCGGGCGCCGGCGCCTGTGCGCCCGCGATGCCTGACCAGGCGAACAGGGCGACCGTCGCGGAAGCGACCAGGCGGACAGCTGCCGAATGCGTGGACCGCGGTTTCATGGGGTTCTCCCGGGCGCTGACTGCGCCAGTTGCTTGACCTCGACGTGCACGAGTCACTTGACCGTATATCCCTTGCCTTCGAGGCATGCTGCGCGCGCCTTGGCGTAGCTCGACTGCCCCGCCGACGACGCCTGCTGCTGCTGCTGCGTCGCTTGCTGCTGCTGCGCCGCATTCTGCCGGCGGCTCTGGCCCCGCGCCGCTGCAGCCCCCGCTGCGGCACCCGCACCGGCGTCGCCGCCGACGATCTCGCCGACGACGGCGCCGCGCGCCGCGCCGCGGGCCCCCGCCCCCGGCGTGACTCCGGTGGCCGTGGTCTTCGGCGGAGGCGGCGCGGACGGGGCTGGAGGCCTCGCCGGGTCGTAGCCGCTCTGCTTGACCGCCCACTGGTGGCACTCCGCCTCATCCTTCTTCTGCTGGTCGGCCGACTGCCCTTTGGCCGGATAGACGTATTGCTGTGCCAGCGCGCTCGACACCAGCAGTCCGCCACTGATGGCGAGCGCCATGATTCGTTGAAGTCGCCTGCTCATGAACGTTCTCTCCTTCGATTCGATCCGATTACTCGTGCCTTGCCAGGCACCCGATGCCTGCCGTCCAGATTCCGGTGCAGTACCCGCTCACCGGGCTGCTCCAGGAGTTCCCGCGCTCGCGATGCCGGCCACCGCGGGTCCCTGGTGTTCGACGGCCGCGGTCGGCGTCGCGGCCTCGAAGCCGCCGCCGAGCGCCAGGTAGAGGTTCACGCGCTGCACCCGCCGGTCCGTCTGCACCTGCAACAGCGCGGTCCGCGCGCCGTAGAGTGCGACGCTCTGCTGCAGGACCGCGCGCAGGTCGCCCGATCCCACCTTGTAGCGGACCTCTGCAAGCTGCAGCGCGCGTGCCTCGCTCGCGGCGGCACGCGCGAGGATCGCTTCGCGCGCATCCGCCGCCGATGCGGCCGACAGCGCGGACTCGACTTCACCGAACGCACGTTGGGCGATGCGTCCATAGTCCGCGATCGCGAGCTTCTGCTCGGCCGTGCGGATGTCGACCTGCGCCTGGAGGGAATAGCCATTGAAGATCGGCGCGAGGATGTTCCCGCCGAGGCTCCACACCGGATTGTCGTGGTTCTCCAGGACGAAGAGGCTGCTCGAGATCGCCGATACCCCCGCGGTCAGCGCGATCTTGGGGAGCCGCGCGGCCTTCGCCTCGGCGACGTTGTAGAACGCCGCATCGACGCGCCGCTCGGCCGCGATGACGTCGGGCCGCCGCTCGAGCAGCTCCGAAGGCAGTCCGACGGGTACCGGACCCGGCAACGCGGGTAACGCGGTCGCCACCTCGACCGCTGCGGCCGGATACCGTCCGACCAGCGTTTCCAGCGCGCGAAGCGCCTGCTCCTGACCGAAGGCGAGCTTTCGCACGGCATCGCGCGAGGTCTCGAGATTGGCTTCGGCGAGTGCGACGTCGTAGCCGTCGCCGCTGCCGACGCGCTCCCGGTCGTGCGCGAGGCTCAGCGCATGTTCCGATGCTCGGACGATGTCTTCGGCGATCGCGAGCTGCAGCCTCGCCTCGATCGCCAGCATCCAGCTCTTTGCGACCATCGCCGCGATCGACTGCCGCGCGTATTCCGCGTCGGCGAGCGCCGATTCGTACTGCTGCGTGCCGGCTTCGCGCTGCGCGCGCACCCGGCCCCACAGGTCGAGCTCCCAGTTGGCCATCAACCAGACGCCAGTCACCCCCGATCCGTCTCCGCCGCCCTTGCCCCCGCCGTGCGCCAGCAGGTTGACGACAGGATAGATCGTGCTCCCGGCGAGCTTCGCATAGCCTGCCGCCTGCTCGATGCGTGCCGCAGCGACGCGCAAGTCGGTGTTGTACGCCAGCGCCTCCCTGACCAGCCGGTCGAGCTGCGCGTCGTCGAAGAGCGCGAGCCAGTGATCGCCGACCGCGCCCGCCGCCTGAACCGCCACTGCCCATTGCGGCGGAACGGCGAGATTGGGCAACGACTGGGCCCGGACTTCGTCGGGCCTGGGCGGCGCCTGCAGCGCGCAGCCCGCCAGTGCGGTCGATGCGAGCAGCAGCGCCAGGGAGAACGAACGAAGTCGCATCGCCTCAGTGCAGCTTCAGGACCAGGTAGTTGAAGTACGATCCGACGCGGATGATCACCTTGCGCAGGATCTGGATTTCCTCGACGCGATCGGTGTAGATCGCAGCGTCGCCGGCCGCACCCGCCGCGAGAAACAGTTCCTTGTCCTTGTCCGTCAGGTCGAGCTTGACGGCGAAGCGCTGGGGTGGCGCCGCGAGGACGCCGGTCGACGGGATCGAGCCGCCTCCCTGGATCTGTCCCGCACCCTGCGCCCAGACGATCGAGTTGACCTTGGCCTTGATGATGCGCCCAGGGTAGGTCAGCATCGCAATTTCCGCCTCGTCCCCCGGTTGGACCTGCCGCAGCTCGTTCTGGTAGTACAGCGCGACGATGGAGCCTGTGGTCTCGACCAGCGTCATCACCGGCGCGACCGGCAGTGCGGCGACGAACCCCCCCGGCCGCAGTTGGAGGTTGATCACGTAGCAGTCGCAAGGCGAGCGCGTGGTCGTCTGATCGAGGTCCCATTGCGCGCTCGCGAGTTCGGCGCGGATCTGCGCAACCTGCGCGTATTCGCCGTCCACCCGCGCACCGAGCTGCTGCTCGACCTGGGCGCGTGCGGCGACCGCCTGGGCTTCCCCTGCCCGCGCCTGGGCCTCGGCATCACGCGCAGCCGTGAGCTGCCCGCTCAGATCGGCGAGGTTGGTCTCGGCCTGCTCGAGATCGAATTTCGTACCGGCGCCGCTGGCGGCCAGCTCCCGGTTCTGGGCGACGCGCTTCCTCGCAAGATCGAGGTTGGCGCTGACCTGGACGATCTTCGACTCCGCCTGCGCGACTGCGCTCTTCGACTCGGCGATCTTGGCCTGCGCCCCCTTGAGTGATTCCTGAACCTGCTTCTCCTGGCCGATCGCGTTCGCGAGCTGGGCCTGCAGGGTGTTGACCTGCAGCTGGTAGGGCGTCGGGTCGATCTTGAACAGAACGTCGCCCTTCTTCACCGGGACATTGCCCTCGCTGATCGGGACGTCGATCACCCGACCGCGGACCTGAGACACAATCGGAATCGTGTAGCGGATGACCCGCACGTCGTGCGACGAAGGCGCGACGACGTTGAGGGTCAGGATCAGCGCGGTCAGTCCGACGATCGGGATGACGACGACGGTGACCTGGGAATAGATGTTCCAAGGCAGCCACTTGAACTTGATGAAGATCAGCCAGACGAAGAACGAGTAGATGCCAAGCAGCAGGATTTCCATTACGCATTGCCTCCCGCTGCCGGGGGCGCCGCAGGAGCCGCCGCCCCCGGGGCCGCCTGGAGCTGCGCAAGCTCGGCACGCAGCCGCTTCAGATCGGGCGGCAGCGCACCCCTTTCCGCCATCGCGTCGAGCTCGCTCTTCAGATGCTCGATGTCATCCTGCAACAGGCTCCCGCCCTTCGCCTTCTCGCCCATCTCCTCGAAGTAGGACTCGTGCTTGTCGGTGCCGTAGGCGGCCCTGTAGGCGACCGGCTTGGTGAAGGCCCACAGCCACGCGATCGGCCACAGCAGCCCCCCGAACACCAGCGACAACAGGCACAGCGTCTGGATCGCCTGTGCCTGCGGATGATGGCGCTGCTCGGCGAAACGCTCCGGCAGCACGTGGACCAGCCAGAACACGACGATCGCGATCACCGGCACGATGATCAGCACGATCCAGGTGAGGACGTCGGCTGCCGTGTCGACGGCCTCGCCGGAGAGGAACGACGCCTGTGCCGGCGCCGCCGCGAGAAAGGAACTGAAGATCGCGGTGCGTGCCGCCACCGCGAAACATCGGCGCCAACCGGGCTGATTCGACTTTCGGGAGCGGATTCGCATGGGCTGGAAGCTCTGGGGTCCGATATTGCGGCGCACAAGCCAGTACGGGTGCGTCTTTCCGACGGCGTCCATGGTGACGGCGCGAGCCGGCTTCGTCTTTGCAGATCTCGACAGCGCGCATCGTCGCATCCACCGGGCCCTGCTCCTTTGACGTGCGTCAATCCTGTCCAGATCTGCAAGGACGTCGGGGATTTGGCGCGCGCAGGATGGATTCGCGATGTGCCGGGCGCAGCCCCGCCGCACCAGAAAACGACAGGACGACGTGCCCGGAAGCAACCGGTGGCCCGCCGTCCGGATGCAGCGGTCCTCCGCTGCGTGAACGAGGAGCCGACGCGATGAGCAAGTCCCAGCAGACCGAGACCCGTCCGCCCGAGGCCGTCCAAAGCCTCACCCAATTCTTTTCAGCCTCGGAGGCGCGCGTCGATCGCTGGCGTACGCTGAACCGCCTCGCGCGCGCCCTCGCCGCGGCCGCCACGCCGCAGGTGGAGCACCTGCGTGCGGACGCGACCGCGGCGCTCGCCGAGCTCGCCCCGATCGAGGACCTGAACGGCTATCCCGGGCCGCACCTGATGGCCCAGGTGCACGAACGCCTTTCCACCGGCGACTGGACCGGACTCGCCCGCCTCGTGCAGCGCATCAGCATCGCGCTGCTCTCGAACAGCTACCGCGAGGACAGGGAGGCCTGGACCACCGACGACGAGACCGAGGCGCATCTCCCGGACATCCTGCCGCCATCGGTCGGGCGCGGCCAGACGCGCAAGCCGTACTTCGAGGTGCTGATCGTCGCAGCCGGGGAGCGCGCGACCTGGCCCGTGCTGCGCGAGACGTTCAAGCGGCTGCGGCGCGACGAGGATGCCTTCGTCTACGAGCCGGTCGTCGTCGGCAGCTTCGAGGACGCCGTGCTCGCCACCCTGTTCAACTACAACCTGCAGTCGGTCGTCGTGGTCGACGGTTTCGCCTTCGCATCGCAGTACAGCCTCGCGGCGCTGCGCGAGATCCTGGCGCCGCACCGCCCGGCGGACATCGTCGCGGGGATGACCGACATGGGCACCGCGCTCGCGCGCGTGCTGCGAATGCTGCGGCCGGAGCTCGACATCTTCATGGTCACCGACCACGACATCGCGAAGCTCGCCGGATCGGAGCAGGCACGCACGATCCGCCGCGTGTTCTACGGCGTCGAGGAGCCGATGGAAATCCACCTCAGCATCCTCGACGGCATCAAGGACCGCTACGAGACGCCCTACTTCGACAACCTCAAGAAGTACGCGGCACGGCCGATCGGAACCTTCCACGCCCTGCCGGTGGCGCGCGGCAAGTCGATCTTCAAGTCGAACTGGATCCGCGACATGGGCGAGTTCTACGGCGCCAACCTGTTCCTCGCCGAGTCGTCGGCGACGACGGGCGGACTCGACAGCCTGCTCGAGCCGACCGGCAACATCAAGGTCGCCCAGGAAAAGGCGGCACGCGCGTTCGGCGGCGATCGCAGCTTCTTCGTGACCAACGGCACCTCGACGTCCAACAAGATCGTCCACCAGGCGCTGCTGGTGCCCGGCGACATCGTGCTGATCGACCGCGACTGCCACAAGTCGCACCACTACGGCATCGTCCTGGCCGGCGCGCAGCCGCTGTACATCGACGCCTATCCGCTCACCCAGTACTCGATGTACGGCAGCCTGGCGATCCGGCCGATCAAGCAGGCACTGCTGCAGCTCAAGGCCGAGGGCAAGCTCGACCGCGCCAAGCTGCTCGTCCTGACGAACTGCACGTTCGACGGCCACATTGCCAACGTCGAGCGCACGATGCTCGAATGTCTGGCCATCAAGCCCGACCTGATCTTCCTGTGGGACGAAGCCTGGTTCGGCTACGCGCGCTTCTCGCCGCTGCTGCGAGGGCGCACCGCGATGGGTGCCGCGGCCAAGCTGCGCGACATGATGCGCGACCCGGCCTACCGCAAGCGCTACGAGAAGTTCAAGGCGGAAGCCGGCGCCCTCGACCCCAAGGACAAGCGCCTGCTCGACATGCAGCTGCTGCCCGATCCCGACAAGGTGCGCATCCGCGTCTACGAGAGCGACTCCGTGCACAAGTCGATGTCGGCGCTGCGCCAGGGCTCGATCATCGTCGTCGCCGACCAGGACTTCAGCGCGGTCGAAGCGCCCTTCAAGGAAGCGTTCTTCACCCACACGTCGACGTCGCCGAACCTGCAGATCATCGCGTCGATCGACGTTGCACGCCGACAGATGGAGCTCGAAGGCTTCGAGCTCGTGCAGCGGGCGATCCAGCTCGCGATCGAGATCCGCCACGAGATCAACGCCCATCCGCTGATCTCGAAGTATTTCAAGGCGGCACTGCCCAGCGAGATGATCCCGGCCGAATACCGGCGCTCGGGCTTCACCGACTACGGCGCGCCGGGATGGACGATCGCCGATACCGCGCGGGCGCTGCGCGAGGACGAGTTCGTCCTCGACCCGACCCGCATCACGCTGCTGTGCGGCAACGGCGGCTACGACGGGTCGCAATTCAAGGCGCTGCTCGCCAACGAGTACGACATCCAGATCAACAAGACCTCGCGCAACAGCGTGCTGGTCCAGATCAACATCAACAACACGCGCAGCGACATGGCGCACCTGATCAAGGCGCTGGCGGACATGGCGCACGTCATCGACAAGCGCCTGGCCGAAGGTGGAGCTTCCGAGCGCGAGGCGCTGGCGGCGCGGGTGAAATCGCTGGTCCACGACGTCCCCGACCTGCCGAATTTCAGCCGATTCCACGACGCCTTCCGCGACAATCCGAAGAGCGCGACCGCCGAGGGCCACATGCGCGCCGCGTATTACATGGCCTACGACGCCGCGTCCTGCGAATACATCAAGCTCAATGACAAGCAGATCGACGAGCGGCTGAAGAACGGGCCCGAGCTCGTGTCGGCGAAATTCGTCATCCCCTATCCCCCCGGGTTCCCGATCATGGTGCCGGGCCAGGTGATCACGCCGGAGACGATCGCGTTCATGCGCAAGCTCGACGTCAAGGAGATTCACGGCTTCAACGCCACCCGGGGACTCGAGCTCCTGAAGCCGGAAGCACTTGCCGCCCACAAGGCGAAGTCGGCGCAGCAACGATAACCGGGAACATCAACGGAGGAAGCGCAATGGACGTCCTGTTCAAGTGGCTTGCCGCGAACCCCTACATCCTGCTCTTCTTCGTCGTCGGCGGTGCCGTCCTGCTCGGCAAGGGGACGATCAAGGGTTATGGCCTTGGCATGGTGGCCTCGGCGATCATCGTCGGCGCCGGTGTCTCGGCGTGGGCGTCGACCTACGGCATCAAGATGGGGCTCGACAACTTCACCAAGTCGCTCTTCTACTACCTGTTCATGTACGGGGTCGGCCTTCGGGTCGGCCCGTCGTTCATCAACAGCCTGAAGGGCGACGGGTTGAAGTTCACCGTGCTCGCGATCTTCTGCTCGGTCCTGGGGCTGCTCGGCGCGGTGTTCTTCACCAAGCTGTGGGACCTCCCCGGTGGCGCGGCCGGCGGGATCCTCGCCGGCTCGATGACCATGTCGGCGGCGATCGGGTCGGCGGAGGAAGCGGTGCGACAGGGGGTGTTCCCGCTCGGGCCCGGGCAGAAGTTCGAGGACGTGAGCGGCATGATTGCCCTGTCCTACGGCCTGACCTACATCTGGGGCACCGTCGGCATCATCC
>DATGDG010000426.1:0-4573 GCA_035311025.1 Casimicrobiaceae bacterium | reverse complement strand
CCAATCCCGCGATGATCGAAAACGACGAGCTCAGGCGCACGGTCACCGGCAAGGCCGCAAGCCCGCAGGAAGAAGCGTTCGAGCGCTCGCTGCGGCCGCGCGAGCTCGCCGAGTACATCGGGCAGGAAAAGATACGCGATCAGCTCGGTGTCTTCATCGAAGCAGCGCGCAAACGCGGCGAAGCGCTCGACCACGTGCTGCTCTTCGGTCCACCCGGCCTCGGCAAGACCACCCTTTCGCACATCCTCGCGCACGAGCTCGGCGTCAACCTGCGGCAGACGTCGGGACCGGTGCTCGAGCGCCCGGGCGACCTCGCGGCGCTCCTCACCAACCTCGAGCCGCGCGACGTGCTGTTCATCGACGAGATTCACCGGCTGTCGCCGGTCGTCGAGGAGATCCTCTACCCGGCCCTCGAGGATTTCCAGATCGACATCATGATCGGCGAAGGTCCCGCGGCACGCAGCGTGAAGATCGACCTGCCCCCGTTCACGCTGGTCGGTGCGACGACCCGCGCCGGCATGCTGACCAATCCGCTGCGCGACCGGTTCGGGATCGTCGCCCGCCTCGAGTTCTACTCGGCCACCGAACTGACGCGGATCGTCTCGCGTTCGGCACAGCTGCTGGCGGTCGCCGTCGATCCCGAAGGGGCGCTGGAAATCGCCCGGCGCTCGCGCGGAACGCCGCGGATCGCCAACCGCCTGCTGCGCCGCGTGCGCGACTTCGCCGAGGTGCGCGCGGGCGGTGACGTGTCGCGTGCCGTCGCGGACGCCGCGCTGTCGATGCTCGACGTCGACGCCTCGGGCCTCGACGTCATGGACCGCAAGCTGCTCTCGACGGTCCTCGAAAAGTTCGCCGGCGGGCCGGTGGGCGTCGACAATCTCGCCGCCGCGATCGGCGAGGAGCGCGACACGATCGAGGACGTGCTCGAGCCGTTCCTGATCCAGCAGGGTTTCCTCCAGCGCACGTCGCGCGGCCGTGTCGCGACGGCGCTCGCGTATCGGCATTTCGGGCTGGCGTCGCCCGCGCCCGATGCGGGCGACCTCTTCCCCGGCCCATGACGATGCAGGGAGTGCAGGCGGCGCGCGCAGCCTTTTCCTTCCCGGTCCGCGTCTATTACGAGGACACCGACGCCGCAGGGGTCGTCTACTACGCGAACTACCTGAAGTTCATGGAGCGCGCGCGCACCGAGTGGCTCGAGGCCCTCGGTTTCCCGCTCGCGGCATTCGAGCGCGAACACGGCGTCGCCTTCGTCGTGCGGCGCGCCGGCATCGAATTCCTGCTGCCGGCGCGACTGAACGATCGCCTCGACGTGACGGTCGAAGCGAGCGCCCGCGGGGCAAGCCGCATCGAACTCGAACAGAAAGTCCTGCGTGAGGCGACCGAACTCGCGACGGCAAGGATCACCCTCGCCTGCCTCGACACCGCGCGCTGGCGGCCGACGCGCATGCCGGCTCCGCTCGCGGCGACCCTCGATGCATGCGGGCGCACGGCGCGCGGCGCGCAGCGGGCCCCGCGAGGCGCTCCCGAAACTCAGGACTCCAAGGAACAGGAAACCCTGTGAACGTCCACACCGACCTGTCGTTCGTCACGCTGATCGCCCACGCATCGGTCATCGTGCAGGGGATCATCGCGCTGCTCGCGGCGCTCTCGCTGTGGTCGTGGTGGCAGATCTTCCTGAAGATCTTCCAGCTCAAGCGGACGGCCCGCGAAACCGATGCATTCGAGGACGAGTTCTGGAAGGGCGGCGACCTCAACGTCCTGTTCAAGCAGGCCGGGGAATCGCGCGTCGGCGGCGGCCTCGAGCACATCTTCGCGGCAGGGTTCCGCGAGTTCTCCAAGCACCGCCGCCAGGGGAGCCCTTCGCCGGTCACGCTCGACGCCGCCCGCCGCGCGATGCGGGCGGCCTACCAGCGCGAGATCGACGCGATCGAGGCGCACCTGTCCGGGCTCGCGACCGTGGGGTCGGTGTCGCCGTACATCGGGCTGTTCGGCACCGTCTGGGGAATCATGAACGCGTTTCGCGGACTCGAGAACGTGAGCCAGGCCACGCTCGCGAATGTCGCCCCGGGGATTGCCGAGGCGCTGATCGCCACGGCGATCGGGCTGTTCGCAGCCATTCCCGCCTTCGTCGCGTACAACCGCTTCACCCACGACGTCGATCGCCTCGCCGTGCGCTTCGAGACGTTCATCGAGGAATTCTCCAACATCCTCCAGCGCCAGGGGTGACCCGCCCGCCTGCCCGACCGCTGATACCTGATACCTGATACCTGATACCTGAATGCGCCGCCCCCGCAAGACCGTCAACCAGATCAACGTCGTGCCCTACATCGACGTGATGCTGGTGCTGCTGGTGATCTTCATGATCACGGCGCCGCTGGTCGCCCCCGGGGAGATCGAGCTGCCCTCGGTGGGCAGCAAGCTCACGCCGCCGATCAATCCGCTGCAGGTCCGCCTCAACCGCGACAAGTCGATTTCGCTGCGCGACCAATCCAGCCCCAATGCGCGCGTCACCCGCGTCAGCCTCGACAACCTCGTCAGCGAAGTGCGCGCCATCCAGGACGGCCGTGACCAGCCCGTCGTGATCGAAGCCGACAAGGGCGCGCGCTACGAGGACGTCATCGGCATCCTCGACCGGCTGCAGCGCGGCGGCGTCAAGAAGGTGGGGCTGCTCGCCCGGCCTTCGCCCTGACCCGCGTGTCCGCCGCCCGCCCGATGCCCGCTCGCGACGACCGACCCGTGCGGAGCGGTCGCGTGCGCGGCAAGTGGATCGCGCTGATTCTGGCGCTGGTCGTCAACCTGCTGTTCGTCGGGGTGCTGGTGTTCTCGGTGTCGTGGCAGAACCGCCCGCCGCCGGCGGTGACCGCGGAGCTGTACGCGCCGACGACCGCGCCCGCGCCCAGGCCGCAGCTGCAACCGCTGCCGCAGCCGAAGCCGCTGCCCCAGCCGCAGCTGCAGCCGCTGCCGACGCCCGAGCCGCTGCCCGCACCCAAGCCGCCGGCCCCCACGGTGCAGAAACCCGATCAGCCCGACGCCGACATCGCCCTGAAAGCGAAGAAAGCGGCACTGCAGAAGCAGCAGGAAGCGGCCGAGCGCGAGCGCCTCCAGAAGGAACAGGCGCGCAAGGAGGCCGAGGCCAAGAAGCTCGCCGAACAGCAGGCGCGCGCCGTGCAGGCGATGCGCGCGCAGGCCCAGCGCGAATCGCAATTGCGGGCGCAGGCCGAGCTCGACGCGCAGATGCGGGCGCAGGCTGCACAGGAATCGCAGATGCGGGCGCAGGCCGAACGCGAATCGCAGCTGCGCGCCCAGCAGGCCGCCGCGGCCTCGGCGCGCGACAGGGCCGAGGCGGACTGGATCGACCGGATCCGCAGCAAGATCCGCAGCAACGTGATCGTCCCGCCCGACCTCCACGGCAACCCCGAGGCGGTGTTCGACGTCGTTCAGCTGCCGACCGGCGAGATCATCGACGTGCGGCTGCGGCAATCGAGCGGTGTGCCGGCCTACGACGACGCCGTGCAGCGCGCGATCCTCAAGTCGTCGCCGCTGCCGATGCCCGCGACGCCGGACCTCTTCCAGCGCAGCCTGCGGCTCAAGTTCCGGCCGCACGACCCGTGACCGGCGTCAGCTCCTGGCTTTCTTGTCGACGACCTGGATCGCCGTCCAGGTCCAGTCCGCCCGCTGCTCGACGATCTGCCGCAGGGCGATCGTGTAGATCGAGTTCGCCGTGGTCAGGACGAGCCTGCGGCCCTCCGAATATTCCTGCGTCGGAACGATCACGGTCTTGACGCTGAGCGGCTTGTCGGGGCGCGAAGGCGGTGGCAGATAGAGCCCGTCGAAGCGCGGTCCCAGCGACAATGCGTCGACGCCATTGACCTCGATGCCAAGCTTGTCCCTGGATTCGCGCAGCGCGTAGAGTCCGACCGCGACCACCCGTTCGGCGATCACCGACAGCCCGGCCTCGACCTCGTCGTTCGAGAGCTTGTTCACGCGGCGGACGACACCGAGCGCCCACTGGCGCCTGACCGACTCGCGAACGGCGGCGAGCGCACCGAGCATCAGCGTCTGTCCGACGCCGCCGCTCGCGCAGATCCGCAGACCCGCGACGCTGCGATCCTTGACCTGCCAGAGCGATTGTGGGAACTGCGCGAGACTGACCGACAGCGTGTCGCTTTCGCTCGCGCCGCGCCCCGGTGCCCGAACGGCGCCGGCGACGGCGTAGACCTCGATCTGCTCGCCGGACCGCGCCTCCTCGGCCTGCGCCTCCACCGTCTCGGCCTTCTCCTGCGTCGAGAGCTCCTTCAGGATGCGCGCGAGCCCGATGCGCACGCGTGCCGCGTGAATGCACGAGATGCGCGGATCGCGTCGCAGGTCGAGGTTCAGATTGGGCGCGATGGCCGGACGCGCCTTGTCGAGGATCATCGCGCGCTGCTGGTTGGTCGCGCTGACCGGACCCTGGTCGGTCGCTTCGGAGTTGCGCAGCGCGGCCAGCGTCATGTCGAGCAGGTCGCAGAGCGGCGTCGTGTCGAGGTAGCGCAGCATCGCCCCGGAGTCCTGGCCGGTGCGGCGCACCAGGCCG
>DATGDG010000425.1:0-5118 GCA_035311025.1 Casimicrobiaceae bacterium | reverse complement strand
CGAGCCGGTCGTGAAGCGAGCGATACGCGCGCTTCAGCAGCGCGAGATCGCTGCTTCCCCGGGCCATGAAATAGGTGTCCGGAAAGAACAGTCCTTCGGGGTCGGCCTCGGTCGCGCCGATGCGCGCGAGCAGCTCGGTGTCGGAAAGCCCCGCCGCCACGTGGGCGAGGTTCGGATTCCGGTCCAAAGCCTCGCGCAGCTGCGCGAACGTCGTGCCTTCGACGATCGTCACCGACGTCTGCAGGACGTCGCCCTGCGTCAGCTTGTCGAGCAGTCCCGAGAGCGTGATGCCGCGCTCGACCTCGTAACTGCCGGCCTTGATCGCGCGATCGGCGCGCTCGATGCGTGCGAGCGCGACCAGCGATTCCGCATGCGGAAGCACGCCCTCCTCGTGCAACGCCTGCGCGACACGGGACAGCGATGCGCCGGCGTGCACCTCGAAATCGTAGGGACTGCGCGGCAGCGGCAGCGGAACGCGATGCCACGACCATGCGATCGCGGCGAGCACCGCCGCTGCCAGCAGGAGCAGCGCGACGAGAACTGCGGCGATCGGGTGTCTTCGCATCGGGATGGGCGCGGCGGCTCGCGACGGCGCTTCGGCACCATCGCCTGCGAGGGCATCGCAAACGTCGGCGCGCGAATGGCGCGGATTATAATGGGCCGATGACCGTCGAAGCGCGCCGTTCCCCGCAGCCAGGCATCGCATCGGCTTGCTGCGGACGCAGCGGCGCGACGGCACATCGCGCAAGGGCGCGCGCGCGTGGCTTCACCCTGATCGAGATCATGGTGGTCATCGTGATCCTGGGTGTGCTCGCGGCGCTGGTGGTGCCGAGCATCCTGAGCCGGACCGACGACGCCCGCATCGTCGCCGCGAAGAGCGACATCGCTTCGATCCGTCAGGCCCTCAAGCTCTATCGCCTCGACAACCAGCGCTACCCGACGAACGAGCAGGGCCTGGACGCGCTCGTGGCGAAGCCGACCGACCCGCCGATACCGCCGAACTGGAAACCGGGCGGCTACCTCGAGAAGCTGCCGCGCGACCCCTGGGGCCATCCCTACCAGTACCTGAACCCCGGCCTCAAGGGCGACGTCGACGTGTTCACCTACGGCGCCGACGGCAAGCCGGGCGGCACCGGC
The DNA here is from genome assembly GCA_035311025.1 of Casimicrobiaceae bacterium. Lineage (GTDB taxonomy): Bacteria > Pseudomonadota > Gammaproteobacteria > Burkholderiales > Casimicrobiaceae > VBCG01. Next base: position 3,981 of record DATGDG010000425.1, on the reverse strand, counting down.
ATCGACGCCGACATCGGGTCCTGGGATCTCTGACACCGGATGCGTCGCGTTCCGGCAGCGACGTCCTGCATCGCCCGTTGCAGCGCCCCGAGCCGGGCGAGGCTTCGCGCGTTCACGCTGGTCGAGATCCTGGTCGTCATCGTGATCCTCGGCATCGCTGCGGGGCTCGCGCTGGCGCTGGTCGCGCCCGACGACCGCGACCTCTCCGCGCGCGAGGCGCGGCGCTTCGCCGGGCGGATCGAATACGCGGCGCAGCGCGCGCAGTGGCGCAACCGCATGCTCGGCGTGTCGGTGGGCGGCAACGTCATCCGCTACTGGCAGCGCGACGATGCCGGCGATCGCTGGCTCGTCGTCGACGACGACGTGCTGCGCAACTACGCGCTTCCGCCCCCGCTGCAGGGCATGGCGCTGGTCTACGCGGGACGTCCGGTCGCAGCGGATGCGATCGTTCCGCTGCGCGCGTCGGGCAACAACGAACCCTTCGCGTTCGCGCTGGTCGCCGGCGGCTGGCGCACCGTCATTGCCGCGGATCCGCTCAATCGGGTGTCGATCGAGGGTCCGTCGAGGCTCGCGCAGTGAAGCGTCGGATCGGCATCCCGCAATGACGCGACGGGCGCCACGCCGTTCGCGCGCGTTCACGCTGATCGAGGTGCTGGTCGCGCTCGCCATCGTCGCGGTCGCGCTGGCCGCCGGCATGCGTGCGCTGGCGCAGACCGCGGACGGCGCGACGACCCTCAAGCTGCGCACGCTCGCGCTGTGGGTCGCCGAGAACCGGCTCGCGCAGGCGCAGCTGCAGACGCCATGGCCGGCAGTGGGCGCGGCTGCAGGCTCCGAACTGCAGGCCAACGTGACGCTCGACTGGCGCGAAACGGTGCGCGCCACGCCCAATCCGGCGTTCCGCAGGATCGAGATCGTCGTCACGCAGCAGGACCTTCCCGACTACGCGCTGGCGCGACTGGTCGGGTATCTGGGCAATGCGCCGCACTGACACCGATCGCGTGCCGCGGCGGCTCCGCTGCGCGTTCGCGCAACGGGCAGCGGAGCGCCCGCCGTGCGCGTTGCCACGCGGATTCACGCTGGTCGAAGCGCTGGTGGCCATCGCGATACTGGGTGTCGTCGCGCTGCTCGCGTGGCGGGCCACCGAGGCGATGACGGACAGTGAAGCGAGGATCTCCAGCGAGAGCCGCCACTGGCAGGACCTCGACGCGGTGTTCGCCCGGATGGAAGCCGACATGCGCAAGGCCATTCCCCGCCAGGTCCGCGCCCCTTCGGCCGGATTCTCGCCGGCCGCATGGTCGGCCGTGGCCGAGGACGCCGCCGGCGACACGCTGCTCGTGTTCTCGCGTGCCGGTCCCGACAGCATCGACGAACCCGGGACCGCGGGCCAGCGCGTCGGCTACCGCCTGCGCAACGGTCGTCTCGAGGTCCTGTACTGGCCGCAGCTCGACGATCCTGCCGCCGCGCCGCCGGTCGCCTATGCACTGGCCGATCACGTCTTCCGGTTTCGCGTGCTGCAGCTGACCGACACCGGCGCGTGGTCCGCGCAATGGCCCCTCGCAAGCCAGGCCGCGCTTCCGCGAGGCGTGCGCATCGAGCTGACCCTCGACGACGGCGGCGTCATCACGCGCACGCTGGCACTGCAATGAAGCGCTTCGCCGCCATCCATCCCCAGCGCGGACTGGCGCTGATCGTCGCGATGCTCGTCGCAGCGCTCGCTGCGGCGGTGGCGGTGTCGCTCGCCGCAGGCGAGTCGCTCTGGTCGTCGCGGGTGCTGCACCGGCGCGACCAGGTCCAGGCGCAGTCGATCGCGCAGGCCGGCATCCAGTGGGCGCGCCAGATCCTCGACGCCGACGCGCGCACGGGACCGGTCGATTCCCTGAATGATCCGTGGGCGCTCCCGCTGCCCGCGACGCCGATCGAGAACGGCACCGTCGAAGGCGACATCGTCGACGCGCAGGGCCTGTTCAACCTCAACGACCTCGCGAGCCCGACCCACGGCAGCGCCGAGCGGCGGCGTTTCGCGCAGCTCTTCGCCAATCTCGGCCTGCCGGCGTCGGCGCTGCCCCCGATCGTCGCCTGGGTCGCGTCGCAACACCGCGCCGCGGCGTCCGCGGGCATGGCGCCATCGACGGGCCCGCAGGCGGGGATCGCCGGCGTGACCGATCCGCTGCGGGTCCAGGAGCTGGCCGAGGTCCCGGGCATGACGCTCGCCACGATGGCCGCGCTGGTGCCGCGGGTCACCGCGCTCCCCCTGGACGTTCCGCTCAACGTCAACACGGCGCCGCCGGAACTCCTCGCCGCATCGATCCGGAACCTCGACCCGACCGCACTCGCCGCGCTGGTCGCCACCCGTCGCACGCATCCGTTCACGTCGATCGCCGATTTCCGATCGCGCCTGCCTTCGGGCGCGTCGCTGGGCGACGAGACGATGTATTCGGTCGGCAGCCACTACTTCCTGGTGAACGTGCGCGCGCGCCAGGGCGAGACGGTCGCGCAGGCGCGCGCGCTGATCGAGCGCTCGGGCAACCGCTGGCCCGCGATCGTCTGGCAGACCGTCGAATGAGCTTTCGATACACTCACGCGCCATGATCCTGCGCGTCTTCCTCGCCGGCCCTCCGGCCCGCGATCAGCCGATCGCCTGGGCCCGGCTCGACGATGCCGGCCGCGTGCTGGAGCGCGGGGCGGCGCTGCCGGGCCGCTGGCCGGCCGGAGCGCGCGTCGAGGGGGTGCTTGCGGCGGATGCAGTGCGACTGGTCACGCTCGACCTGCCGCCGATGCCGGTCGCGCGCCTGCGCGCCGCGGCGGCCTACGCGATCGAGGATCGCCTCGCCACGTCGATCGACGAATCGGTCGTCGCCACCGGGCCGCAGCGCGATGACGGCAGCGTGCTCGCCGCCGTCGCGGCGGCAGCGACGGTCGCGGCCGTCGTCGCCGGCATCCCCGGCCTTGCGCGGCTCATCCCCGAACCGGCTCTCGCCCCGGTTCACGACGGATGGACCTGGTGCGCGTCGGCGGCAGGAGGGACCTTCATCCGGCGCAGCGACGGCAGCACGGTGGCGATCGGCGACGTTCCCGCGTCGGGAGAACTGCCCGGGGAACTCTCCGCCGCGCTCACCCAGGCGCGGCATGGCGGGCAGGGCCCGCAGCGCGTCCACGTGGCGTTCGCCCAAGACACGGCGGTGCTCGCGCGATGGTCGCAGGCCGCCGGCATCGCGTTCGTCCCGGCTGACGCGTTTCGCTGGGACGAGGCGGATGCGAAAGCGATCGCGCAGGCGCCCGACCTCCTCGCACGCGAGCAGCCCGCGCCGGCGGCATCGGCCGCGGCCGGCGCGACGCTGCGGGCTTTCCGTCTGCCGCTCGCGATCGCCGCGCTCGCGCTGGGTGTGCACGTCCTGGCGCTGGTCGCCCAGTGGTCCTGGCTGTCGGTCGATCGCTGGCGCACGTCACGCGCGCTGGTCGATGTCGCGGCACAGGCGGGCGTGCCCGATGCATCGTCGCCATCGCAGGCCGTGTCCGCCATCGCGCGGCGTCACGCCGAACTGCTGCATCGCGCGTCGAAGGAAGCGGCGGGCGACGCGCTGCCCCTGCTCGCCCGCGCTGCGCCCTTGCTTGCAACGCGCGCGCAGGGAACGCTCAAGTCGGCCACCTACGCCGGTGGCGCCTGGACCCTCGACTTCGCCGCCACCCGTCCCGATGCGCTGGCTGCCATCACCCGCGGCCTCGCCGACGCCGGCGTCGACGCCCTGGTCGCGCCCGTCGCCGCCGGCACGCGAATGCGCCTGACGCTGGATCCTGCCGCGCCATGATGCGCGCGGCGCCTCCACGCATGGTCGACGCCTGGCATCGCGCCGGGGCGCGCGAGCGCATCGCGATCGGCGCGATCGGAGCGGTGCTGCTCGCGGCCGCGGCCGTGCTGTGGATCGTCCTTCCGCTGCAGGATGCCGTTGCCCGCGCCGGCGAGGATCTCGCGCGCGAGCGCGC
>DATGDG010000424.1:0-2889 GCA_035311025.1 Casimicrobiaceae bacterium | reverse complement strand
GTTGATACGAAGCGAAAAGTCGCCGGTGGTGAGCCTGGTATGGCTGCCCGCGTCGCCAAACAGCGCCGCTTCGACGACTACATAATCTGTCGGTGCCGCCGCAGCTCGGTCGCAGCGAAAGCGCAGCCTATGCGCAGACGCTGGAGGAGATCGAGCTCGCCGACCGGCTCGGGTTCCACGGCGTCTGGCTGGTCGAGCATCACTTCATGCCGGGCTATTCGCATTCGTCCAAGCCCGAGCTGATCCTCGCCGCGCTTGCGCGTCGCACGTCGCGGCTGCGGCTGGGGCTCGGTGTGGTTCCGCTTCCCTACCACCATCCGGTGCACGTCGCCGAGCGGGTCGCGACGCTGGACCTGCTTTGCGACGGAAGGCTCGAGGTCGGCGTCGGTCGTGGTTTCTCGCCTGCGGAATACGCGGCCTTCGGCGTGCGGATGGCCGACAGCCGCGCACTGGTCGACGAGTCGCTCGCGATCCTGCGCGCCGCGGCAAGCGATTCGCCGGTCCGGCTCGAGGGGGCGCACTTCAGGCTCGACGGCGTGACGATCGTCCCGCGACCGGTGCAGCGCCCGCATCCGCCGCTGTGGAGCGCCGCGGTGAGTCCCGACACTTTCGAATGGGCCGCGCGAACGGGCCTGGGCGTGCTCGCCGGACCGTTCAAGCCCTGGTTCATGGTGGCGTCCGACATCCGTCGCTACCGCGCGCTCTGGACGCATCCTGAGCCGATGCGCATCGGCATGACCGTCGGCATGCTGTGCCTTCGCGACGGCGCGCGCGCCCGCCGCCTGGCAGCGCCGGCATTCCGATGGTTCTACGACGAGCTGCTGCGCGTCACCGCGCCGGTGCTCGAGAACCTGTTGCCGAGCTATGAGCAGTTCCACGACCTCGGGCGCTTCCGGCGCCTGGCCCGCTGGGGGGCGCGCCCGCGCCTGCTCGATCTCGCTGGATTGACCGTCGCCGGCACCCCGGACGAATGTCTCGCGCGCATTCGCCGCTATCGCGACGCCGGCGTCACGCATCTGCTGTGCGCGGTCGGTGCAGGGGCGCTGCCCACCGACATCGTGCGCGAGTCCCTCGAATGCATCGCCTCCGAGGTGCTGCCCGCGCTGTCGCAGCCATGCGTATCGTCGTGACCGGGGCCGCAGGCAGGCTCGCGCGGGCGGTCCTGCCGATGCTTTGCGCCGACCCCGCGATCGCGCGGGTGACCGGCATCGACCGCATGCCGTCGGCGTTTCGCCACGCGAAATTCGAGCCCGTGGTCGCCGACATCGGCGACCGGGCCGCGCACGACCGGCTGCGCGGGGCCGATGCTCTGGTCAACCTGGCGTTCGTCGTGCTCCGCGGCCGGCTTCGGCTGCGCGAGATGCAGCGCAGCAACGTCGACGGCACCAAGGCGCTGCTGTCGGCGGCGCATGATGCGCAGATCGCATCGATCGTGCAGCTCTCCTCGGCGGCCGTGTATGGCCACGGCACCCGCCTTGCGGAGGACGCCCCTCTCGCCCCGTTGCCCCGCTTCCGGTACGCGCTGCACAAGGCGGAAGTCGACGCCTGGATCGCGCGGGCGATTCCCGGGATCGCGGTCCTGCGCCCGACGGTCATCCTGGGTCCCAACGCCCAGCCGCTGTTGAAGAGGATCGCGGCTGCGCCCTGCCACGTGCGCCTGCCCGATCCCCAGCCCCGCCTGCAATGCGTGCACGAGGACGACGTCGCGCAGGCCGTGATGCTGGCACTCATGCAGCGCGCGTCAGGGGTCTACAACCTCGCCGCAGCGACCGATTTCTCGCTGCGCGAGCTCGTGCTTGCGCGCCACCCGCGAGCCCCGGGCGTGCCGCTTGCGATTGCGCGCCTCGCACTCGGTTTCGCGTGGCGCACGACGGGCTGGGGCGGCGAACCAGGATGGCTCGACGGCATCACGCGGTCCCTCACGCTGGATTGCGGGCGGGCGCGAGCCGTGCTCGGGTGGCGGCCCCGCCACGAGCGATGGCGCGAGATCGCCGGCGTAATAGAATGAGACGAGGGGGATGATGGACATGCAACTGATCGATGAATTGCAGCAGCGGCTCGAGGGCGAGCCGAGCCTGTTCCGTGCCCAACTGCTGCGCGAGGACATCGCGCGCCTGACCCGGCTCTGCGAGCTTGCGCGTTCGGCCGGCGAATTCGACGCGTTCAGGAAAGTGGCGATGCGCATCGGCTGGACCCAGGGCGACTCGCGCACCCAGGAACTCGCGGAGCCGCTCGGCGCATTCCTCGAGACGGTCTACGCGTATTGCCGGGATGCCGGCGCGACGGCGGAGGAGGGCGGCGGGGCAACCCGCGATCCTGCGCAGGAAGCGCGCATCGTCGCGGCGTGGAACGAGCTGCACCGGGTGAGGATGGAGAGACTCGTCGGCTGCCTGTCCAATCCGGTGCCCAGGCCCACCGACTGACCCCCGGGCGCGGGGTGGTCAGACCTCGACCGTGGATGCCTGACCGATCGGCTGCGGGTTGCAGAACACCGAGTGCAGCGTTCCCATCACGGTGACGACGTCGCGGCTCGCGAGCGAGTAGAGCACCGTCTGGCGGATGCGGCGGCTCGACACGACACCCTCCCGGCGCAGCACGGCGAGATGCTGGGAAATTCCGGACTGGCTCAATCCGACCGCACGTTCGAGCTCCCCGACCGAGCGCTCTCCGCCGGCGAGCTGGCAGAGGATCACCAGTCGCGCGGAATTCGACATCGCTTTCAGGAGCTTCGCCGCGCGCCGCGCGTTGTGCTCCAGCTCTGCCAGCCGCGTGCCGGCGCCGCCCAGGGCGGACTCGATCGCCGCGTCGGATCGGTGGGCCATCGCCGATCGTCGATGGGGCCGGGGCTCGGTGCGATCAGGCACAGCCGGCGAAACCGTCGGCCGCCAT
>DATGDG010000423.1:0-3964 GCA_035311025.1 Casimicrobiaceae bacterium | reverse complement strand
CAACCGACATGACGACGCGGATGACCGCCGGGGTTCCCCAGGCGAACGGAGAGATCGCAGCCGAACCGCGGATGGACGTCGCGCACGTCGCCCGTGCTGTCGTCTACATGGCGAGCCTGCCGCTCGACGCCAACGTGCAGTTCATGACGGTGATGGCCACGAAGATGCCCTACGTGGGACGCGGCTGAGCAGCAACGATCAACGCGGCTGGATTGCGAGCCAGGGGTGCGCGGTCCGGTGCCCGCTATTCGTGATCGCTGGCCGGGCTGCCCGGGCATTGCGGGACCTTGCCCCAGTAGCCGGGGCAATAGCGGAACTTGACCCGCTGGGCACAGATGACGCGGCTGATGAAATCCTCGCGCGTGCACTTCGCCATGTCCTCCTCCATCCGGGCCCAGTGATCGTTTGCCGATGCTGGCGCGGGGATCGGTGCCTGCGCTTCATTGACGGTCGTGGATGCGGACGTCGTCGGCGCGGCCGTTGCGGGGTGGGCCGGCTTGACCGGCTTGGTCCGCGTCGTCGCAGTCGCGCCCTGCCCGCGCGCGGCGGCGCCCTTGTCCGCTCCCGCCGGACGCCCGCCAGCTGCCGGCAGCGCGGGGGCACTCGCCGGCGCGGACTCCTCGACCGTCGACGTGTCCGATGCGGCAGCGGCGCTCGTGCCGCTCCTCTCTTCAGCCGGATTACCTGCGTCCACTGGCGGCAACGGCTCCGCAGGCGGCAGCGGAGCTGCACTCTGGTTGGCCGGGGGCGGCGCCTCACCGGAAGGCACGTTGGCCGGCGCTTGTTCTGTTCCAGGCGTTTCGATGGGCCCGGGCGCGTAGTCCAGCACCCGCCACGCCGCCACTGCGACCAGCGCGACGGCGATCACGGTCCCGATGACGAAGGCGGTCGACCCACGCCGCCTCGGGGACGATGTCGAAACGGACGCTGCGCCTGCGGCATCGACCGCTTCGCCATTGCGCTGCGCCATCGCCCCACCCGAGGCGGGCTGCCTCGCGCCGCAGTAATCACAAAAATGCGCAGTCTGCGCGATTTCCCTGCCGCAAGCGGCGCATTTCATGCGAACGATCTCCAATGCAAACTGCCGTCGGGCGCCCGGATGCTGCGCCGACGCGGACGATGATCGCACATCCGGGGCTGCCCGGCTTGCCGCGGCGACATCGGCGCCCGCCAGATCGGGCGGCTGCACACGCATGGCGACGTCGCCATTGCGCGATTACCCCCGATCGCATCGCGGTTGGCATGCTGCGGGTCGATCTTTCATACTGTGCCCCGCGCGGGGCACCCTCCCGCGCCGCATCCTCGTCTTCACCGGGACCCTCACGCCATGCCCATCGACACCCACCGGATCGAGCGCCTGACCCGCGAACTGCTGGAAGCCCTGGGCGAGGATCCCGAGCGCGAAGGACTTGTCAAGACCCCAACCCGCGTCGCCAAGGCGCTCGCCTTCCTGACCTCCGGCAATCGCACCGACATCGCGACGGTGATCAACGACGCGATCTTCACGCAGACGACCAACAGCATGGTCATCGTGAAGAACATCGAGGTCTACAGCCTCTGCGAGCACCACATGCTGCCGTTCTTCGGACGATGCCACATCGGCTACATCCCGACCGGCCGCGTGTTCGGCGTCTCCAAGCTCGCGCGCCTCGTCGACATGTATGCGCGCAGGCTGCAGCTCCAGGAGCGTCTGACCGAGCAGATCTCGCATGCCGTGCAGGAGTCGATCGACGCGCGCGGGGTGGGCGTGATGATCGAGGCGCAACATCTCTGCATGATGATGCGGGGCGTCGAGAAGCAGAACTCGGAAATGGTCACCTCCTCCGTGCTCGGGACTTTCCGCGAGTCGCAGGCCACACGCGACGAGTTCCTGGCGCTGATCGGCCAGCGCGGCTGACCGCCTCCCTGCACCCACCGCCTCGCCGACCCGCCAACCCGCCGACCCGCCAACCCGCCGACCCGCCAACCCGCGAATCCGCTGCCGCCGCACCCTGGCGCACCCATGCTGCTGCATCTCGTCGCGCTCACGGCGCCGCTGTTCCTGCTCGTGCTCGTGGGCTTCGTGCTGTCGCGATTCGGCTGGCCGCGCAGCGCCTCGGATGCGCTGACCCGCTTCGTGTTCACCGTCGCCGTGCCGACGCTGCTGTTCAGGCTGATGAGCGATTTCTCGCGCTTGCCGCGCGTGGACCTGCGCCTGCTGATCGCTTTCTTCGGGGGCTGCCTCGCCGTCTACGCGATCGGCCGCCTGCTCGGTGCGTGGCTGTTCGGAATGGACGGTGCGACGCAGTCGGTGTTCGCGATCGGCGGGATCTTCTCGAACAACGTGCTTCTCGGCATTCCGCTCGCCAAGGTGACGCTCGGGGACGCCTCGCTCCCGGCGGTGTCCCTGGTGCTGGTGTTCAATTCTCTGACGCTGTGGACGCTGGTGAGCGTCTCGGTCGAATGGGCGAGGCATCGCGACCTGTCGGTGGCCGGCATCGCGAAGACCGGCCGCGGCGTGCTCCGCAACCCGATCGTCGCGAGCATCCTGGGAGGCACCGGTTTCGGGTTCCTGAACTGGCCGCTGCCGGGCGTCATCGACCAGACGCTGCAGATGGTGAGCCAGGCCGCGGTGCCGCTTTCGCTGATCGCGCTGGGGATGGGGCTCGCCGAATTCGGGGTGCGCGCAGGCTGGCGCGAAAGCACCGCGATCGCGGTGCTGAAGCTGGTCGCGCAGCCACTGGTCGTCTACGCGCTGGCGCGAATGCTCGGCCTGCCTCCGCTCGAGACTTCGGCGGTCGTCATGCTTGCCGCGCTGCCCGTGGGCGCGAACGTCTACCTGATGGCCCGCCAGTTCGACGTGCTCGGCAGCGCAGTGGCCTCGGCGATCGTGCTCACGACCGCGCTGGCCGCCCTGACCACGCCGATCGCGCTGACGCTGATCGGCGCGGTCGCGCCGTGATGTGATTCAGCGCGGCGGGGGCTGTGCGGACGCGCCATCCGGACACGCGAGCGGAAGCCGCGGCGCGTGTCGCAGTCCCCGTGCGACAATCGCGCGTCCAGACAAACCCCTCATCCCAGTCCGATGCCCGACCGCAGCCGCCCCGCCTCGCCCGATCGCGCCAAACCCGCCTACGTGGTTCGCAACTCGCCGATCCACGGGCGCGGGGTCTTCGCAACCCGCACGATCCGCAAGGGCGAGGACATCGTCGAATACCGGGGCCGGCGCATATCGATGCAGGCGGCGGAGGAACTGCCGGACAGCGATCCGGACAACCCGTACCACACGTTCCTGTTCGAGCTGAACGACGGCAGGGTGATCGACGCCGCCGTGCGCGGCAACGCGGCACGCTGGATCAACCACAGCTGCCAGCCCAACTGCGAGCCCTACGAGGACGACGACGGGCACGTGATCATCGCCGCGAAACGCACGATCCGCGCCGGCGACGAGCTCGCCTACGACTACAGGCTGAACGTCCCCGGCCGCCGCAGCGCACGCCTGCGCGCTGCGTATGCCTGCCGCTGTGGCGCGGCGCGCTGCCGCGGCACGATGCTCGATCCGGAAAACGACAAGGCTTCGAAGCCCAAGGCCGCGAAGAAGAAGGTGAGGCGAGCGACGTAGCTGCGCGGCAGGGATGCTCAGGCGATGCCTGCGATCCCGGCCAGCGCTGCAATGCCCAGCAACCACACCGGGTTGATCCGCGTGAACGCCAGGCCTGCGGTCGCGGCAAGCGTCAGGGCGAACGCTCCGGGCGACCGGTCCGCGCCCTGCGCCAGCGTGTAGCCGCTCGCCATGATCAGGCCGATGGCGATCGGCGCGAGCGCGCGCTGGACGATCGCGCGCCACCTCGATTCCGCAAGCCGGTCCGCCCAGCGCCACGCGTAATAGCACGCGAGCGACGACGGTCCGCAGGTCGCGACCGTCGCGACCAGCGCGCCCATGACGCCCGCGACCTTCCAGCCGACCAGCGCGACGACCATCGCA
>DATGDG010000422.1:0-3003 GCA_035311025.1 Casimicrobiaceae bacterium | reverse complement strand
TGGCACGCGTGCGCGGGTGCGGGGTCGCGATCTGGGATACGATCGTCGCCTGCGAGCGCGCCGGTAGCCTCGACGCCGCGATCCGGAAGGCCGAGCGCGGAGAGATCGCCCGGGTGCACCGCGTCGCCCGCGGGCTGAAGGCGGTCTGCTTCAACGGCAAGACCGCGGGCCGCGCGAGTGCCGCGTGGGGGCGCGCCGGGTACGCCACGCTGGTCCTGCCGTCGACGAGTCCCGCATACACGATGCCGATCGCGGACAAGCTCGCCGCGTGGCGTGCGCTCGCGCAGTGGCTGTGACGAGCGTTCATCGGTGTGAAAGGAGAGAGGGGCGAATGGATTTCGGGCTGCGCGACAAGGTCGTCGTCGTCACGGGCGCGAGCATGGGCATCGGCTTCGCGTGCGCGCAGGCGTTCGCGGATGAAGGTGCCCGCGTCGCGATGGTCTCGCGCAGCCGCGCGAACCTCGACGCCGCGGTGGCGAGGATCGGCGGCTGCCCTCACCGGCCGGCGGTGTTCGTCGCCGACCTGCGCGACCCTGTGCAGGCGCAGGCAATGATCGAAGGCGTCGAGCTGGCGCTCGGCCCGATCGACGTGCTGGTCAACTCGGCGGGGGCCGCGAAACGCTATCCTCCGGGCGAACTCGATCCGCAGGCGTGGCACGATGCGATGGATGCCAAGTTCTTCAGCTACATCCATCCGCTGGACGCAGTCGTCAAGCGGATGGGCGCGCGCGGACGCGGCGCGGTCGTCAACATCATCGGCATGGGCGGCAAGATCGGGCGCCCGGTGCACATTCCCGGGGGTGCCGCCAATGCGGCCCTGATGCTCGCCACGACCGGCCTCGCGGCGGCCTACGGACCGAAAGGCGTGCGCATCAATGCGATCAATCCGGGCGGCACGCTGACCGGGCGCGTGCGCGAAGGGCTCGACGCCGAGGCACGGATGACCGGGCTGCCGCCCGACGAGGTGCTCGCACGGCAGCAGGCGCGCATCCCGCTGCGCCGGCTGGGTACACCCGAGGAAGTCGCACAGGTCACGCTGTTCCTGGCGTCGGCACAGGCGAGCTACGTCACCGGCGCGATCGTCCCGATGGACGGCGGTGCGGGCTCGGTGATCTGACTACCGGAACGATGGCAGATGCTCCGGCCCGGCTTTTCGCGGGATCGCCGACATCGGTAGCTCGGCGCTCGACTGTGGCATTGCGCCGCCGCGTCAGGATCGAACCGCGGGGTCAGTACGAGAGGAGGATCAGCTTTCGCGCCTTGCGCGCGGGCGCCGGCTCGCCGCGGTGAGCGGCATCGGTCGGCGCGCGATCGTCGCCGATGCGCAGCAGCAGGTGGTCGTTGCCCTGCGGATCGCGCAGCGAGAAGCACACGCCGGCAAGCGTCGCGGGATCGGCGCGCGCGCCGCATGCGTGCGGCCGCGAGATTCGCAGCGTGCCGTCGCGCTCGACCTCGATGCGCTGCAGCTGCCGGACCGTCGAGTTCTTCGCCCTGTGCCGTTCGTGCGCGGGCAGTCCGGCACCGGCAAGGCTCGCGTATCGCAGAAGTTCATCCATGACTCGGATTCCTCGGGAAAACAGGCGCTCGTCGAGCGTGCGGGGAGTCGCGGTAGACTCCCACCCTCTGGACAGGGTTCGACAACGGCCGGCACGAATGATTCAAGTATCGCGAGTTCCGCGCTTGGGCGCGGGCGAACTGTCGCCTGGCAGCCCGCGGAAAATTCGCATTGACGTCAAGGTCGCAGATCGATCCCTGCGGGCGCGTGGCACGGCGCCGGATGCCGCGAGCCTCGGGGGCGATTGATGGGCTACGCCGACCTGCGGGAGTTCATCGACCAGTTGCAGGCGGCAGGCGAACTCACGCGCATTCGCGAGACGGTCGATCCCAACCTCGAAATGACGGCGCTGTGCGACCGCGCGCTGCGCGCGCGCGGTCCGGCGCTGCTGTTCGAGTCGGCGAAAGGGGATTTCCGCGGCCCCTCCGGGGCGATGATCCCCGTGCTCGGCAACCTGTTCGGAACGCCGGAGCGGGTCGCCAGGGCGATGGGCGCCGATCCCGGACGCTGGCAGGAAAGCCTGCGCGAGGTCGGGCGCCTGCTCGCGTACCTGAAGGAGCCCGAGCCGCCGAAGAGCCTGAAGGACGCGTGGCAGACGACGCGCCCGGTGTTCATGAAGGTGCTCGACATGGCGCCGAAGGAGCGCCGCTCCGGTCCCTGCCAGGATGTCGTGTGGGAGGGCGACGACGTCGACCTCGCGCGCCTTCCGATCCAGACGTGCTGGCCGGGCGACGCGGGACGGCTGATCACCTGGGGCCTCACGGTGACGCGCGGACCGCACAAGAAGCGGCAGAACCTCGGGATCTATCGCCAGCAGGTGATCGACCGCGACAGGGTGATCATGCGCTGGCTCGCCCACCGCGGCGGCGCGCTCGATTTCCGCGATCACGCACTCGCATCGCCAGGCACGCCGTTTCCGATCGCGGTGGCGTTGGGGGCCGATCCGGCGACGATCCTCGGGGCGGTGACGCCGGTTCCCGACACGCTGTCCGAATACCAGTTCGCCGGCCTGCTGCGCGGCGGACGCACCGAGATCGTCAGCTGCCTGACGCACGACCTGCAGGTTCCTGCGACGGCCGAGATCGTGCTCGAGGGCTTCATCGCGCCAGATGCGAGCGATCCCACCGGCTACGAGACCGCGCTGGAGGGTCCGTTCGGCGATCACACCGGCTATTACAACGAGGTCGAGCGCTTCCCCGTGCTCACCCTGGAGCGCATCACCATGCGCCGTGATCCGATCTATCACTCGACCTACACCGGCAAGCCGCCCGACGAGCCGGCAGTGCTCGGGGTCGCCCTCAACGAAGTCTTCGTCCCGATCCTGCAAAAGCAGTTTCCCGAGATCGTCGACTTCTATCTGCCGCCGGAGGGTTGCAGCTACCGCCTGGCAATCGTCAGCATCCGCAAGCGCTATCCCGGTCACGCGAAGCGGGTGATGTTCGGGGTCT
>DATGDG010000421.1:0-4435 GCA_035311025.1 Casimicrobiaceae bacterium | reverse complement strand
CGAGCGCGAAATCGGCCGGTCCGCGCACGGACGTCACGAAGATCGGATCATAGAGTGCAGCGAGAAGAATGCCGACGACGGTCGCGTTGATCCCGGAGAGTGCCCTGCGCATCGCAGGTTTCGCACGCCACGCATTCCAGTGCGGCAGCGCTCCGAACACCAGCAGGAACGCGGGAAGGAAGATTGCGCCCAACGCAAGAAGCCCGGCGACCCAGCCGCCCGGGGTTCCTTTCGCGACCGTGCCGAGATAGGCGGAGAAGGTGAATAGCGGCCCGGGCAGGGCCTGCGCGACACCGTAGCCGGCGAGGAATTCGCCGTCCGAAACCCAGCCGGACGGCACGACCTCCGCGCGCAGCAGCGGCAAGACGACGTGTCCACCACCGAACACCAGCGAGCCCGCGCGGTAGAAGCTGTCGACCAGCGCGACCGCGTGCAGTCCCGTGACGCGCGCCAGGGCCGGAAGTCCGATGAGCAGGGCGAAGAACAGGCCCCATGCGATCGCCGACGTCCGCCGCCCGATCCTGAAGTCGACGTGGTTCCCCGATGCCTCGACGGGAGGCTGCAGCAGCCACCCACCCATGAGCCCGCCGAGCGCGATCGCTGCAACCTGCGTGGTCGCGCCCGGCGCCGCGAGCACCAGCAGCGCAGCAACCATCGCGAAGCTCGCCCGGATCCGGTCGGGGCACAGCTGCCGCCCCATGCTCCACACCGCCTGCGCGACGACGGCGACCGCCGCGATCTTGAGGCCGTGCAGCCAGCCCGCGTCCGTCGCTCCCTGCAGCAGGCGCAAACCGTAGCCGAAGGCGATCATGATCAGCGCCGACGGCAGCGTGAAGCCGATCCATGCCGCGATCGCGCCGGCGAGTCCTGCGCGCGAGGCGCCGAGGGCGATTCCGACCTGGCTGCTCGCGGGACCCGGCAGGAACTGGCACAGGGCGACGAGGTCGCCATACGCGCGATCATCGAGCCAGCGGCGTCGCTCGACGAACTCGTGCCGGAAGTAGCCGAGATGGGCGATCGGGCCGCCGAAGGACGTGCAGCCGAGCTTCAGGAATGCGAAGAAGGTCTCGAGCATGAGGCGCGGTCCCGGGGAAGCCGGCTGTCGCCCCGGTGGCATTTCCTGGGTGGATGTCGGCACTGCCGTTCCTGTGCTCGCGTTGTGGGGGCGGACGCCAAGCTACCAGCAGGACCGGAGCAGGTCGAGCCGCGCGCGATTTGCCTGCCGGCACCGGGATCGCGGATGATGGATGCCACCAAGCCCGCACGTCAGGAATGAGGCTCGAGCGCCATGGTCCACCGCGGCGTCGTTCACGCACTGCTGTCGGCGATGCTGTTCGGGATGAGCACGCCGCTCGCCAAGTCGCTGCTGGTCGAGATCCCGCCGCTGGAGCTGGCGGGACTGCTCTATCTGTCCTCCGGTGCCGGATTGCTGCTGCTGATGTTGGGCCGCGCGATCGTCAATCCCCGCGCCATTGCGCCGATGCTGCCGCGGCGCGGGGACTGGCCATGGCTCGCGGTGGCCATCCTGCTCGGCGGCGTCATCGGTCCCGTCGCGCTGCTCGCAGGGCTGGCCGCGATCCCGGCCCAGACGGCGTCGCTGCTCCTGAATCTCGAAGCGGTCTTCACCGCCCTGTTCGCCTGGTTCCTGTTCCGCGAGAATTTCGACCGGCGCGTCGTCCTCGGGTTGGCCGCGATCGTCGTTGGGGGACTGGTGCTGGTCGGGTCGCCCGGTCGGGCCACGGGCCTGCCGGCAGGCGCGCTCCTCGTCGCGGTCGCATGCGTGTGCTGGGCGCTGGACAACAACCTGACGCGCAGGGTGTCGGGAAGCGATCCGGTGGCGATCGCCGCGCTGAAAGGCCTCGCCGCCGGCGCAGTCAACCTCGGTCTCGCGTGGTCGCTGGGATTCTCGATGCCGTCGGTCACCGCGTTGGCGGCGACGGCCGTGGTCGGCCTCCTGGGCTACGGCTTGAGCCTCGTCCTGTTCGTGCTCGCACTGCGCGATCTCGGAACCGCGCGCACGGGCGCCTACTTTTCAGTCGCGCCGTTCTTCGGCGCGGTGCTTGCCCTCGCGCTGGCCGGCGAAGCGCCGACGCCGCCGTTGCTGCTGGCGGGAGCGCTGATGGGGGTGGGGGTATGGCTGCACGTGTCCGAGAGGCATTTGCACGAGCATGCCCACGAGCGCCAGGAGCACACGCACGCCCATCGCCATGACGAGCACCATCGCCATGCCCACGATTTCGCGTGGGACGGACGCGAGCCGCATACCCATCCGCACGTCCATGCGCCGCTGGTCCACGCGCATCCCCACTATCCCGACCTGCACCACCGGCATCCGCACTAGGCTGCGCCCATCGCGTGCCCCGGGCGCGCACGCCCGGTCGCGAGCCGGCAGGGGTCAGTTGCAGCGGCCTGCGATGCCTCCGACGCTGTAGCGTCCTGCGCCGAGCAGCGCGACCGCGAGGCCGGTGAGCAGGAAGAATGCCGAGGGCTCGAGCGCCCAGCCCCCTCCGATGCCCAGCTTGAACAGGTCGTGGGGATGCACGAGGAATATCGCGAACAGCATGTTGATCACGATGAGGAGGCCGCCGATGCGGCTCCACAGGCCGAGGATCACCAGCACCGGTCCGACGACCTCGCCGAGGAAGACCAGGTAGGCGACGAAGTGCGGCAGTCCCCCCTTGGCGACGACGCCCTCGACGAAGCCGAAGTTCCCGGTGAGCTTGGCGTAGCCATGGAACAGGAGCATGACGCCCACGGTGAGCCGCACCACCAGCTTCCCGATATCGTCGGACGAAGCCCCTGCAGCGTGATTGGCCATGCGAGATCCTCCGGGAACGAATGGTCGGGAGCGGTTGCGGCAGGTCCCGAGTCTATGCGCGAACCGGTGGCCTGAGAAGATGCATCGTCATCCGACGCAACTGTCGACGCATGGGCGCACCCCGATCACCCTCGATCATTTCGTGAACTCGATCGCGCCCTCGGGGAGCAGGTAGAGCACCCGCGCCTTTCCCTGCGCGACCGTCGGCCGGTGGGCGCTGCCCGCCGGGTAGACCATCCAGCCGGCGCCGTGGCCGTCGAACCGGGCATCGCCGGTCACCGGCATGATCATGTCGATCTCGCCGTTGGGATGCCGGTGATGCGGGCCTGCGACGTTGTCCATTTCCACGACGTCCACGCTGAAACCGTGGGTGTCCGGACCCGGCTTGATCACGCGGCCGTAGCGGATCCCGCCGGCTTCGCGGTTGCACATCCAGCCCGCGGCGATGCCCTCGCTGCACGCGGCGACGATCGCGCGGAACGTCGGTCCCGTGACGGGGAAGCGCGCGTCGAGTTCGGCTTCCAGCGATCGATCGAGGGCGCGGCCATGGACCGCGCCGGTGACGGTGGCGATCAGGCTGCGGAGGTCTTCAGGATGGGCCATCGGTGTCTCCCGTGTTCGCGCAGTGGCGCCGGAGCGCCGCTGCGGCGTCGCCAAGCCGATCGGTGGCTCCAGGCGGCGGAGGGCGGCCATCGAATCAGGCAACCGCGACAGGCAACATATTGCCACAGGCGACGCCGACGTGACGCGGCATGACTGCCGCCCGACATCCTTCGCCGGATTCGGTGGCTTGTCGCGGACACGTCTCCACGGATTCCAAGGGGAAACCTGGGTGCTTGCTTCAGCAGAGCTGACGCGATATGAGAAATAGTGCTTGACCGCGGGCGATCCATGAGTAATATAGTGCATGTTGCATCCGCGACTGCACGATCCCATGGCCCAATCCCTTGCCAGCCCTTCCTCGCCGCCCGGTTCCATTGCGGTCGTCCCCGACGAAGTGCAGCTCAGCGGTCCCGATGCCGATTTCCTGGGGGAAGTCGGGCGCCGGGTCCGGACGCTGCGCGAGCAGCGCGGGATGACGCGCAAGGCGCTGGCGAAGGAGTCGGACGTCTCGGAGCGCTACCTGGGCCAGCTCGAAGGGGGCGAGGCCAACGCCTCGATCCTGCTGCTGCGGCGGATATCGTCGGCGCTGAACGTCTCGATCGCCGAGCTGCTCCTGCGCGAGGACCGCAACGCAGTCGAGAGGAGGCTGATCACGCGCTTCCTGGAACGGCTGCCCGCGCACCGGATGGAGGACGTCATCTTCCGCCTGATGCGCGACTACGGTCACGAGGAAGCGCTGCGCAAGAAACGGATCGCGCTGATCGGCCTGCGCGGCGCCGGCAAGACGACGCTGGGCAGCCTGCTCGCGAAGCAGCTCGCCATACCCTGCGTCGAGGTGAACGACGCGATCCGGCGCCACACAGGATTGCCGGTCAGCGAGGTCATCTCGCTGTATGGCCAGGGCGGCTACCGCCGGATCGAGCGCCAGGTGCTCGAGCGCGTGATCGGGGATTATGAGCGCGCCGTGCTGGTGGTCGGCGGCGGGATCGTGTCCGAGGAAGAGACCTTCAACCT
>DATGDG010000420.1:0-5227 GCA_035311025.1 Casimicrobiaceae bacterium | reverse complement strand
GCGGAGCCACCGGAACCAGCGCGAACGCGGGCACGGCAGGCGCGATGATCGGGCCGCCGGTCGACAGTGCATACGCGGTCGACCCGGTGGGGGTGGCCACGATCACCCCATCGGCGCGCATCGCGTAGACGAAATGCCCGTCGATCTCCACGACGCACTCGATCATCGACCCGAGACCCCCCCGGTTGACGACGACCTCGTTCAAGGCGGGGGCCTCGGCGCGGGTTCCGTCGCCGCGCATCACGGTGGTGGCGATCAGCGTGCGCTGCTCCTCGACGTAGCGCCCGTCGAGCATCGCCGAGAGCGTCGGCTCGACTTCGGCCATCGGGATGTCGGTCAGGAAGCCGAGCCGGCCCAGGTTCACACCGATCAGCGGCACGCCGTGGGGGGCCAGGGCGCGGGCGACCGACAGCATCGTTCCGTCGCCGCCCAGCACGATCGCGAGGTCGGTCGCACCGTGCAGCGCGTGGTCGGACAGGACCGGCACGTTCTTCGCGCCGACGAACCTGGCGGTCTCGGCGTCGAGCGCGACCGAGTGCCCACGCGCGCGCAGGAAGTCGGCGATCCGGTCGAGCGGCTCGATCACTCCCGGATCGCCGTGGCGGCCGATCAGGGCCACCCGGGCGAAACGCGAGGCGGTGATGCTTGCGGGTTCGCGGATGGGCATCCGTCGATTAAACCATACGGGGCCGCCCGGCCGGGGTCGGCCGCATGGCCGGTGGAGACCGACCGGCGCCAGAGGGCAACGCCCGCGCGGCGCACGGTAATATAGGGGCACGGTTGGCGCCGGGAGGGCGCGGCCTCATATACTGGATCATGCTGGATCCCCGAGCCCAACACCTGCTGAAGACGCTGGTCGAGCGCTACATCGCCGAAGGCCAGCCGGTCGGCTCGCGCGCGCTTTCGCGCCATTCCGGGCTGGAGCTCTCGCCGGCGACGGTTCGCAACGTGATGGCGGACCTCGAGGAAATGGGTTTCATCGCCAGTCCGCACACCTCCTCCGGGCGGGTGCCGACCCCGCGCGGCTACCGGTTCTTCGTCGACAGCCTGATGGTCGTGAAGCCGCTCGAGCAGGTCGAGATTCACAGGCTCGAGGGGGAGCTTGCCGCCGACCGTCCGCAACAGATCGTCAGCACCGCCGTCTCGCTGCTGTCGCAGCTGACCCAGTTCGCGGGCGTGATCGTGACGCCCAAGCGCCGCGAAGCGGCTTTCCGGCACCTCGAGTTCCTGCGGCTTTCCGAGAAGCGCGTGCTGCTGATCGTGGTGACTCAGGACGGTGACGTGCAGAACCGCATCCTGCACACCGACCGCACCTACACGCCGAGCCAGCTCATCGAGGCGACCAACTTCTTCAACCAGAACTTCGCCGGCCAGCCGCTGACCGCGATCCGCGGGCGCCTCGCCGACGAGTTGCTCGCCCTGCGCGAGGATATCGCCGGACTCATGAAGGTCGCGGTCGAGGCCGGAGAGGGCGCACTTGCCGAGGGCGAGGCGCTGGTCGTCACCGGCGAGCGCAACCTGCTGCACGCCGACGATCTCGCCTCCAACATGGAGCGCTTGCGCCGCCTGTTCGACCTGTTCGAGCAGAAGACCTCGCTCTTGCACCTGCTCGACGTGTCGCAGCGGGCGCAGGGTGTGCAGATCTACATCGGCGAGGAGTCCGGGCTCGTGCCGCTCGACGAGTGCAGCGTCGTGACGGCGAGCTACGAGGTGGGCGGGCAGGTGATCGGCACGCTGGGCGTCATCGGCCCGACCCGCATGGCCTACGAGCGGGTCATTCCGATCGTCGACGTTACCGCCAAGCTGCTTTCGAACGCGCTCGCGCGCGAGCTCGCCGACGACTGAATCCCCGCGATCCGCCGTGGCGAGATATCTCAGCGAACCGCCGTTTTCCCACGATCGCGTCGCCCACACCGGGGTGCTGCTGGTCAACCTCGGCACTCCCGAGGCAGCGACGCCTGCGGCGGTGCGGCGCTACCTTGCGGAGTTCCTGAGCGACCCCCGAGTCGTCGAGATCCCGCGCATCGTCTGGTGGCCGCTGCTGCACGGCATCATCCTGCGCACGCGGCCGTCGAAATCGGCCGAGCGCTACCGGGCAATCTGGACCCGCGACGGTTCGCCGCTCGCGATCCACACCGCCAAGCAGAAGGTCCTGGTGTCGGGCTGGCTCGGCCAGCGGCTGAAGGAACGGGGACTCCCCGCCGACATCTGCGTCGTCGACTACGCGATGCGCTACGGCGAGCCGTCGATCGGCAGCGTCATCGATCGCCTGCGCGCCGCGGGTTGCACGCGGATCCTGATCGTTCCGATGTATCCGCAGTATGCGGCCAGCACGACGGCATCGGTCGTCGATGCGGTCGCCGCGCAACTCGCCCGGATTCGGAACGTTCCCGGGCTGCGCTTCATCGACACCTTCCACGACGATCCGGGCTACATCGCGGCACTCGCGCAGGCGGTCAACGACTACTGGACGCGCCATGCGAGACCCGAGCACCTGGTGCTGTCCTTCCATGGCGTGCCTCGTGTCACCCTCGACCGGGGCGACCCCTACCATTGCTACTGCCAGGCGACGGCCCGCCTGCTGGCGAAGGAGCTGGGGCTCGAGACCCGGCAATGGTCGATCACCTTCCAGTCGCGGTTCGGACGTGCTCGCTGGCTGACGCCCTACACGTCGGACACCCTCGCCGCGCTCGGCAAGGCGGGAACGCGCCGGGTCGATGTCTTCTGTCCCGGTTTCGTTGCCGACTGCTTGGAAACCCTCGAGGAAATCGCGATCGAGGGCAAGGCGACGTTCACCGAGGCGGGCGGCGGGGAGTTCCACGTCATTCCCTGCCTGAACGAGCACCCGCGCTGGATCTCGGCGCTGACCGACCTGGTCGTTGCCAACCTGGAGGGCTGGCTCGCGCCCCCGCCCGATGCGGCCCGGCGGGAGACGGTCCAGCTGCGGGCGAAGGCGCTGGGAGCCAAGGTCTAGCGCCCGCCTGGGCCCCGGGGCCGGGGTTCCCGCCGCCCAGGGATTTTCAGCCGTTCCCGCTCGCGAATCCCTTGAATTGACCGGGGCCGACCCCATTTCGGCTCGGTCAGTCACGTCGCACATCCAACCAAACGCCAATGACCGTCTCAGACCCGTCCAACCAGGACGCCGCATCCGACCTCCAGTCCCCGTCCCCGGCAGCGGCCGCCGATCCGCAGGCGAGCGCCCAGCCGCCCGCCGGCGCCGAGGATCCATTGCACAAGGCCGTGGCCGAGGTCGCCGAAATGAAGGACGCCTGGATCCGCGCCCGCGCCGAAACCGAGAACGTTCGCCGCCAGGCGCAGGCCGACATTGCCAAGGCCCACAAGTACGCGATCGAGAAGTTCGCCGGCGACCTCCTGGACGTCAAGGACGCGCTGGAAAAGACCCTCGCCGCCGGGGCGTCGGTCTCCGCCGAAACGCTGCGCTCGGGCGCCGAGCTGACGCTGAAGAGCCTGGCGGCCGCGTTCTCCCGCGCAGGAATCGCGGAAATCGATCCGGCGGGCCAGAAGTTCGATCCCCATACCCAGCAGGCGATGCAGGCGGTCGACAGCGACCAGGCGCCCAACACCGTCGTGACGGTGTTCCAGAAGGGCTACCTGATCAACGACCGCGTCCTGCGTCCGGCGCTGGTGACCGTCGCCAAGGCCCGGAATGCCGCGGCCGCTGCCGACGAGCGGCCGGCCTGAAGTTTCGCCCGCTGGTTGATTAGCACCCCGGAAGTCCCAATTTTGTTGGGCAGACCATTCCCTTAGCAGCACGGAGATCCTTCAAATGAGCAAGATCATCGGCATCGACCTCGGCACGACGAACAGCTGCGTCGCCGTCATGGAAGGCGGCCAGCCCAAGGTCATCGAGAACTCCGAAGGCACGCGCACGACGCCTTCCGTCGTCGCCTACGCGGACGACGGCGAAATCCTGGTCGGCGCGCCGGCCAAGCGGCAGGCGGTCACCAACGCGAAGAACACGGTGTTCGCGGTCAAGCGCCTGATCGGGCGGCGCTTCGAGGAAAAGGAAGTCCAGAAGGACATCAACCTGATGCCCTACAAGATCGTCAAGGCCGACAACGGCGACGCATGGGTCGAGGAGCGCGGCAAGAAGATCGCCCCGCAGCAGGTTTCGGCCGAGGTGCTGCGCAAGATGAAGAAGACCGCCGAGGACTACCTCGGCGAGGAAGTGACCGAGGCGGTCATCACCGTCCCGGCGTACTTCAACGACTCGCAGCGCCAGGCGACCAAGGACGCGGGCCGCATTGCGGGACTCGACGTCAAGCGGATCATCAACGAGCCAACGGCGGCGGCGCTGGCGTTCGGCCTCGACAAGCGGGAAGGCGACCGCAAGATCGCGGTCTACGACCTGGGCGGCGGCACGTTCGACATCTCGATCATCGAGATCGCGAACGTCGAGGGCGAGCACCAGTTCGAGGTGCTGTCGACCAACGGCGACACGTTCCTGGGCGGCGAGGACTTCGACCAGCGGATCATCGAGTACATCGTCACCGAGTTCAAGAAGGAACAGGGCGTCGACCTCAAGAACGACGTCCTGGCGCTGCAGCGCCTCAAGGAAGCCGCCGAGAAGGCGAAGATCGAGCTTTCGAGCTCGCAGCAGACCGAGATCAACCTGCCGTACGTGACCGCCGACGCTTCGGGTCCGAAGCACCTGTCGATGAAGATCACGCGCGCCAAGCTCGAGTCGCTGGTCGAGGACCTGATCGAGCGAACGATCGAGCCCTGCAAGATCGCGATCAAGGACGCCGGCGTATCGCTCTCCGACATCAGCGACGTGATCCTGGTCGGCGGCCAGACGCGCATGCCCAAGGTGCAGGACACCGTCAAGGCTATCTTCGGCAAGGATCCGCGCAAGGACGTGAATCCCGACGAGGCGGTCGCCGTGGGTGCGGCGATCCAGGCGTCGGTGCTCGCCGGCGAGCGCAAGGATGTGCTGCTGCTCGACGTGACGCCGTTGTCGTTGGGCATCGAGACGCTGGGCGGCGTGATGACCAAGCTGATCCAGAAGAACACCACGATCCCGACCAAGGCGACGCAGGTGTTCTCGACGGCCGACGACAACCAGGGCGCGGTGACGATCCACGTGCTGCAGGGCGAGCGCGAGCGCTCGACGGGGAACAAGAGCCTCGGCCAGTTCAACCTCGAGGGGATTCCTCCTGCGCCGCGCGGCACGCCGCAGATCGAGGTCACCTTCGACATCGACGCC
>DATGDG010000419.1:0-4183 GCA_035311025.1 Casimicrobiaceae bacterium | reverse complement strand
GAGCCTCGACGCGTCGGGGCTGCGCGAGATCGTTCTCGAGTGCCTCGCCGATCGGCCGTTCCTCGGTGTGTGCCTCGGACTGCAGATGCTGTTCGACGCCAGCGAGGAGGGGCCGACGACCTGCCTGGGAATCCTGCCCGGACAGGTGCTGCGGTTTCGCGAGCAGGACATGGTGCTGCCTGGCGGCGAGCGGCTCAAGATCCCGCACATGGGCTGGAGTCCGGTGCACCAGCAGCGTGCGCATCCGCTGTGGGCGGGAATCGAGGACGGATCTCGATTCTATTTCGCCCACAGTTACTATCCGGTGCCCACCGATCCCGGAGTGACCGCCGGGACGGCGGCCTACCCGGCGCCGTTTACTTGCGCCATAGCGCGGGCTAATATCTTCGCCGTGCAGTTCCATCCGGAAAAGAGCCAGCGCTCCGGTCTGCAGTTGCTCGCCAACTTCGTCACCTGGGACGGACGCGCGTAGACTGCCCGCTCGAGGCGCAGTCGCGCCGCCACGTCTCGCCCGCCGCCAGCAAGCCTGCTTCCCATGCAGATCATTCCCGCGATCGACATCAAGGACGGACAATGCGTGCGCCTCAAACAGGGCGACATGCAGACCGCCACCGTATTCTCGGAGGATCCCGCCGCGATGGCGCAGCACTGGCTGGAGCTCGGGGCGCAGCGGCTGCATCTGGTCGACCTGAACGGTGCGGTCGCCGGCAAGCCCAGGAACGAGCTCGCGATACGCGAGATCGTCAGCGTGGTCGGCGACGAGATCCCGGTGCAGCTCGGCGGCGGCATCCGCGACCTCGACACCATCGAGCGCTACCTCGACGACGGCATCAGCTACGTGATCATCGGCACGGCGGCGGTCAAGAATCCGGGGCTGCTGCACGACGCCTGCTACGCGTTTCCCGGACACATCATCGTGGGGCTCGACGCACGCGACGGGAAGGTCGCGACCGACGGCTGGTCCAAAATGACCGGCCACGACGTCGTCGACCTTGCGCGCAAGTTCGAGGATTACGGCGTCGAGGCGATCGTCTACACCGACATCGGGCGTGACGGCATGCTCTCCGGCGTCAATCTCGAAGCCACCGTGCGGCTCGCGCGCGAGATCAAGACGCCGGTGATCGCGAGCGGCGGCCTGTCGTCGATCAAGGACATCCAGGACCTCGTTCCCTTCGAGGCGGACGGCATCATCGGGGCGATCGCGGGGCGCGCGCTGTACGAAGGCAAGCTCGATTTCAGGGAAGCGCTCAAGGCCGCGAAGGGTGGGGAGTGAGGATGCGGGCCCCCACCCCTTCCCCTCTCCCTGCGGGACAGGGGAAATGTCGTGATGCACCGGATCTGCGGCCGCGTGCATGAATGACGATGGGGCTCGCCAAGCGCATCATCCCCTGTCTGGACATCGCCGACGGCCGGGTCGTCAAGGGCGTGAATTTCGTCAACCTGCGTGACGCGGGAGACCCGGTCGAGGTCGCGCGCCGCTACGACGCGCAGGGCGCCGACGAGATCGCCTTCCTCGACATACGCGCCAGCGTGGAGACGCGCGGGCTGCTCTACGACATGATCGGCGCCGTCGCCGATCAGGTGTTCATACCGCTGACGGTGGGCGGCGGCGTCAATTCGATCGACGACATCCGGGCGCTGCTCAACGCCGGTGCCGACAAGGTCAGCATCAACACGGCGGGCGTGCGCAATCCCGAGCTCTTCAGGCAGGCGTCGGACCGCTTCGGGGCGCAGTGCGTCGTCGCGGCGATCGACGCGAAGAAATCGGCGGTCGACCAGTGGCAGGTCTACATCCACGGCGGGCGCACGCCGACCGGCATCGATGCCGTCGAATGGGCGCGCCAGGTCGTCGCGCGGGGCGCCGGCGAGATCCTGCTGACCAGCATGGATCGCGACGGCGCGAGGAGCGGCTTCGATCTCGGGCTGACGCGCTCGGTCGCCGATGCCGTCGACGTCCCGGTCATCGCCTCGGGCGGGGTCGGCACGCTCAATGACCTGATCGAGGGCATCACGATCGGCGGTGCGGATGCGGTGCTCGCGGCGTCGATCTTCCACTACGGCGAGTTCACGATCGGCCAGGCCAAGGCCGCGATGAGGGGCGCCGGCATCGAGGTTCGCGACTAGCGCGGATCGGGCGCAGCCAGCCAGCGGGGTCATGTAAGATGGACTGCTGCACCGACGAACGAACATGCACTGGCAGGACGCCATCCGCTGGAACGCCGACGGGCTCGTGCCCGCGATAGCCCAGGACGCCGCGACCCATCGCGTGCTGACGCTCGCGTGGATGAACCGCGAGTCGCTGACGCTGACCGAGAAGACGCGCGAGGTCCACTACTGGTCGCGCTCGCGCGGGAAGCTGTGGCGCAAGGGCGAGCAGTCCGGGCACGTGCAGCGCGTTCGCGAGATCCGCCTCGATTGCGATCGCGACACCCTCCTGCTGCTGGTCGAGCAGGTCGGTGGAATCGCCTGCCATACGGGCCGGGAGCGCTGCTTCTACCGGCGCCTCGAGGACGGCGAATGGCACACGGTCGAGCCGGTGCTCGAGGATCCGAAGACCATCTATGGCCACGAGTGACCCGATGTCCGGCGACGTGCTGGCACGCCTCGCGGCGACGATCGAGGCCCGCAAGGGGGCCGATCCCCGGACCTCCTACGTCGCCTCGCTGCTCGCCAAGGGTGAGGACGCCGTGCTGAAGAAGGTCGGCGAGGAGGCGACCGAGGCGGTGCTGGCTGCCAAGGACGGTGATAAGATCCGCATTACCGCCGAGGTTGCGGACCTGTGGTTCCACTGCCTCGTGCTTCTTGCTCGCCACGGCCTGGGCCCCGGGGACGTACTGGCTGAACTTGCCCGCCGGGAAGGGGTCTCGGGTCACGTGGAGAAGGCGTCGCGCGCCTGACCTGGCGATATCCGGCGCCAACCGGCGGCGAACCACCGTGGTGAATCATCCGTATGGCCGACGATCCGAACTGCATTTTCTGCAAGATCATTCGCGGGGAGGTTCCGAGCCGCAAGGTCTACGAGGACGCGGATGTCGTCGCGTTCCACGACATCCAGCCGGTGGCGCCCGTCCACTTCATGCTGGTGCCAAGGAAGCACGTGGCGACGCTCTACGACGCGACGCCCGAGGACGCACCGGCGCTGGGAAAGATCCTGTCGCTCGCCGGAAGGCTGGCGCGGGAACAGGGCGCCGGCGACGGCTTCCGGACGATCATCAACACCGGCCGCGTGGGCCGGCAGGACGTGATGCACGTGCATGTGCACATCATCGGAGGTCCCGATCCCCTCGGACCGATGATCGTGCGCAAGGGCGCATGAGCGCACATGGATAGAGATGGCTAGGAGATGGACATGGGTGGACTGAGCATCTGGCATTGGCTGATCGTGCTTCTCGTCGTCGTGCTGATCTTCGGCACGAAGAAGCTGCGCAACATCGGCGAGGACCTGGGCGGCGCGGTCAAAGGCTTCAAGGAAGGCATGAAAGGCGCGGAAAGCGACGCGCCTTCCGCCCCCGCCGACGCGCCGCAGGTGACCGGCCGGACGATCGACGCCGAGGTCACCAAGGAGCCTTCGACCAAGGTTTGACGCAGGGCACAGGCACGCGACGCGGCCCCGCCAGACGTCGCGCGCGAGTGCACAAGGCGCGTTGGCATGTTCGATATCGGGTTCTCTGAAATCGTGTTGATCGCGGTCGTCGCGCTGGTCGTGCTCGGCCCCGAGCGACTGCCGAAGGCCGCGCGTACGCTGGGCCTCCTGTTCGGGAGGCTGCAGCGCTACGTCAACGAGGTGAAGGCCGACGTCGCCCGCGAGATGGAGCTCGACGAACTGCGCAAGCTGCAGAGCGAGATGCAGGGGGCGGCACGGGAACTCCAGCAGACCGTCACCAGCGCCGCGAACGAGGTCGCGACCGGCGTGCGCAACGTCGAGAGCCAGCTCAACGACGCGGGCGCCCAAGCGCCCGCTTCCGCAGCAACCGAGCCGGCGGCGCCAGCTTCCGCCGCCTCGCCGCCCGCCGAGCCCGCGCCCGTCACGACGGCTGCCACCGCATCATCGGAGCCGCCGCGCCAGGCGGCATTGCCCGGTTTCGACAGGATCTGACAGCGCCGGCGCGACGCGGCGTGGCCCGGGTGCATCCGGGGCACGGCCACGGCGTGATCGACGCGACCCGCGATGAGCGAAACCACG
>DATGDG010000418.1:0-1522 GCA_035311025.1 Casimicrobiaceae bacterium | reverse complement strand
CTTGCGGACGCCGTCAGGCGCGCTCTTCCGGTCCTGGTCACCCTCAACGGCGGCATCTGGGCCGACGCGGCGGGAACGGTTCCCGAATGGGACATCAACGACCGGCTGGAGGAAGACGTCGCGAACTGCCAGTGGAACGCGCTCGACCAGGTGATGCCGGACGATTGGCTCAAGCACCTTCCTGGATCGCAAAAGGCCCCCGAGCTCTCGCGCGCACTGACCCTCAACGTCTACGCGGGCAGGGTGCGCCACTACAAGAAGCGCAACCTGCAGCAGGCGGCCAGACACCTGGTGACCTTCATGCGCGAACATCCGGACCTGTTCGTCGGGGTGAACCTCGACCCCGACGTCTACGTCAACCCGTTCTTCTCCGAGGCCCAGTGGTACGACTACAACCCGGGAACGCTGAAGCAGTTCCGTCACTGGCTCGCGGGCACGGGGCCCTACGCGGGTGCCGTCGAACCCGGCGTTCCCGACCTGTCGTCCTATCGCCGCGCGCGACCCCTTTCGCTCGGGCAGGCGCGCGAGCTCGCGAAGCGGGACTTCGCCGACTGGAGCGTCGTCGACGCCCCTCGCAGCTTCTCGCGCGACCCCGCGAACCCGTACTGGAGCGACCGCTGGGTGCATGAGTGGGAGATGTTCCGCCGGCACCTGGTCACGCTGCATTACGACGAACTGGCGCAATGGCTGGTCGAGGCCGGGCTGCCGGGCGACCGGATCTGGTCGTCGCAGGGGCTGATGGCACCGTCCGAAGGCTGCATGCCGCTGGCGCTGGCGGAATCGAGCCCGGTCAGGAACTACGACTCCGGCGGGGTATCGATCGAGGGCAGCAAGCCGCGCGGCGCGCATCTGGGCGCGATCGTCTACGGGTCCGCGGCGACCAACGACATGGCGATGGAGAACGGAAGATCGCTCTACGCGACGCTCGCCGACATCGATTGCGGATTCGGCATCGTCGAGTTCAACACCGCGGACCTGCGCGACCTGGGTGCGCATCCGGATCGTGCCGGCGCCTACCGTGCCTTGCGCGACCTGTGGAACGCAGGTGCGCGCTTCGTTTCACCGATGGCGTGGAACGGCTCGAACGGCCTCGCCAAGGACGATCCAGGCTACGCGCCCCACACGGCCTGGCGCAACACGCCCCTCGAGGACGAGACCCTCGATTTCCTTCTCGCGCGCGCGGGATTGCCGCGGGGATCGCGGCTCTGGACCTTCGGTACCCAGCATCACGCCGACGACGACGGATGGACCGCGCAGGCCGGCTCGTTCACGACCGCGCCAGGCCGGATCATGCTCGCCCCCGATCGGCACGGCCGAGTGGCGCTGGAATCGCCGGTCGACCTGCGAATCGATCCCCGGCGCATCGCAACGATCGTCGCCGGACTGCCCGACGACACGGAGCCGGAGGAGATCCGTGTGCTGCTGCGCAGCGGCGCGAAGGCGCCGTGGTCGCTTGCGGCCGCCGCGCGCGGCGCGGCGCTGGAACGCAGCAGCGCAGGAATCGCCGTGAAGGCGCATTACG
>DATGDG010000417.1:0-3472 GCA_035311025.1 Casimicrobiaceae bacterium | reverse complement strand
GCGCGCAGGGATCGGACGGGCTCCCGGGACCTGCATATGTCGAGATTCCCACCGACATTCTGCGCACGACCATCCGCGACACCGCGGTCCTGCGGGAATACCTTCAGCGCCGCCCGGCGCCGCGCTCGCTGCCCGATCCTGCCGCGATCGACCGCGCCGCCGGCCTGTTGCGCGGCGCCCGCCGCCCGCTGGTCATCAGTGGACGCGGCGCGGCCGGCGCCGGGGCAGCGCTGGTGGCGCTGCTCGATGCCAGTGGTGCCGTCTATCTCGACACGCAGGAGTCGCGAGGGATCGTCCCCGCCGGCCATCCGGCCCACGTAGGCGCGGTGCGCGGGGCGGCGATGCGCGACGCCGACCTCGTGCTGACGGTCGGCCGCAAGCTCGACTACCAGCTCGGTTACGGCTCGCCGGCTGCATTTCCCGCTGCGCGCTTCGTTCGCCTGTCCGCACATGCCGGCGAGCGCGACGACAACCGGCCGGGGGAAATCGCGGTTGCCGGCGACGTTTCGGCGGCGCTGACCGCGCTCGCCGCTGCGCTCGAAGGGCATCGGCGTGCACTCGATGCAGGTTGGCGCGACGCGCTGCGCGCGAAGCACGGCGAACGTTCGCAGCGGCACATCGCGGCGCTCGCGCAGGCACCCGCAGGCGCGGACGGACGCATGCATCCGAACCGGATCTTCGCGGCACTCTCGGAGCTGCTCCCGGACGATGCAATCGGCATCGCCGACGGAGGCGACATCCTGAGCTTCGCGCGCCTGTCGCTCGCCACCGCGAGTTACCTCGACGCAGGCGCGTTCGGCTGCCTCGGCGTGGGCGTCCCCTACGCCAACGCCGCGGCGCTGGCGTACCCCGGCCGCCGCGTGGTCGCGGTCTGCGGCGACGGGGCATTCGGCCTGCACGCGATGGAGATCGACACCGCGGCCCGTCACGGCTGCAAGGCGGTGTTCGTCATTGCGAACAACGCGGCCTGGAACATCGAGCGCGTCGACCAGCAACTGAACTACGGCGGGCGCGTCTCCGGAACGCTGCTCGGCGACTCGGATTACGCAGCGATGGCGCGCGCGTTCGGGCTGCACGCCGAGCGCGTCGACGATCCGGCCGATCTCGGGGCGGCGCTGGCGCGGGCGTTCGACCACGCTCCGGCGTTGGTCGACGTCGCCGTCACACGCGACACGCTCTCCTCCGATCTCGAGAAGGGTCTCAGCATCGTTCCGGACTGGCAGCCGCTGACCGCATGGGACAATGCCGAGCGCGAACGCTTCGGCCGCGGCTGATGCGCGCACCCGCCGCGGCCGCTTCCGGTTCACGACCACCACTGCGCATGACCCAGGGCCTGATCCTAAATTACCTGCAGTATTCGCCCGAAATCGGTGACGGGGCGGCGCTGGCTGCGAGCGGCGCGATCGTCGGCCGGTCCACGGTCGGCGCACGCCCGGTGCTTGCCGCCTACGCGACGCTGCGCGCGGACGGAGAGTCGATCCGCGTCGGGGCCAACGCCTGGTTCGGCGAGCATGCGACGGTCCACATCGCCGACAGCATCATGGGCGCGGTGATCGGCAACGACGTCACGGTGGCGCGTCATGGCCTGGTCCACGCCTGCGTGCTCGGTGCCGGCGTCGTCGTCGGCGAATCGGCGGTCGTCATGGACGGGGCGAGCGTCGGCCCGAACGCGCTGATCGCCGCCGACAGCGTCGTTCCACCGCGCAAGGCGCTGCCCGGCGGCTTCGTCTACGCGGGCCATCCGGCGAGGCCGGTGCGCGCGATCGACCCGGCCGAGCTCGCAGGCATCGCGCGCGATCTGCGCGCAGGCGTCGTCGCGCCGCTGCTCGCGTCGACGCGGTTGCCGCAATGGACGGAGCTCGTGTCGCGCCTGCCCGACGGCCCGGGCCCGCTGCGTGCGCAGGACGGGCGATCGCCGACGATCGCGCGCGCCTATGTCGCGCCGACCGCCGTCGTCGCGGGTGCCGTCGACGTCGCCGGCGATTCGAGCGTGTTCTTCGGCTGTGCGGTGTCGGCCGGCGACGGCCGGATCGTCATCGGAACCCGGAGCAACGTCCAGGACAATTCGCTGCTCGCGACCGATCGCCGTCGCGGCGACCTCGTCCTCGGCACCGGCGTCACGATCGGGCACAACGTCGAGATCGGCTCCGCGCTGATCGGCAACGACGTGCTGATCGGCATGGGCTCGCGCCTGGGCGACGAAGTCGTCGTCGAAGCGGGCGCGTGCATCGCCGCGGGCGCATGGGTGGATCCGGGCACCATGGTGCCCGCGGGCTGGATCTGGGCGGGCCGCCCCGCCCGGGCGTTTCGCGAGATCAAGGATTCCGAGCGCCGCGAGTTCGCGCGCGCAGGCGAGGTCTACGTCCGGTATGCGGGTGCCTACCGAAGCGCGTCCTCCCCGGGATCTCTCCCCGGCCAGGAGCAGGAACCGGCCGCCAGCGGGGCGGACGAGGGCGCCCGCCTCTAGGAAATCCCCGCGGCGCTCGGCAGCGCCACCTGCACGTTGACCGCAGCGTGCTGCAGGTGTGCGCGTGCCAGCGCGGCGGCCGCCTCGCCATCGCGGCCGGCGATCGCCCGCAGGATCTGCTCGTGCTCGACCCAGATCGCCTTCCGGTATTCGCGGTGCTGCAGCACTTCGCGCATCGCGCGACGCAGGTGGTTCCAGAGCTCGCCCATGAGCTCCACGAACAGGCGATTGCCCGACAGTTCGTAGACGTACATGTGGAACTGCATGTCGACCGCGATCAGCTCGGCAATGGAGTTGCGCTGGACCGCGGCCCGCCCCGCGTCGATCATCCGCTCGCCGCGAGCGATGTCCTCGGCGGTCGCATTGCGCGCCGCGAGCGTCGCCGCGAGCGGCTCGATCGCCAGCCGCAACTCATAGATCGAGCGCATGAAGTCGCGGTCGAGCGGCGCGACCATCAGCCCGCGGCGCCCCGCCTCCGCGACGAACTTCTGCTGCTTGAGCAGCAGAAGCGCCTGCCCGACCGGCTGCCGCGACACCGACAGCTTGCGCGCGACCGATTCCTGGGTGAGGCGCTCGCCCGGCTCCAGCCGTCCTTCGCAGATCGCGTCGAGAATCGCCTTGTAGACCTGCTCGACGATCTTCGGCGCCGGCTGCAGCGATTCCATCGCCGCCATCGGTGCGGTGTTCGCCGGAACGCTCATCACCGGGATGATACCTGTGCCGGTGCGATCAACGTCTCGCCGGCCCGAACTGGATGTCGCCGTACCAGGCCTGGGCATGAGATCCGGTATTGTCGGTATCGGTGAAGACGCCGACGGCGGTGAGTCTCCCGGGTTCCTCGCCGAATGCGCGCACGAAATCGGCTCGCACGTCGCGCGAAAGCGTCTGCCAGGCGCCGACACCGCGCGACCCGCTCGACGCGACGACCATCTGCACGCGGCGCGTGCGTGGGTTCGGGATCACGGTGCCGACCGGCTCGCGGTTTGCCCAGATGTACATGAGCGT
>DATGDG010000416.1:0-2688 GCA_035311025.1 Casimicrobiaceae bacterium | reverse complement strand
ACCGCGCGTGGCCAGTCGGCCGGGGCCCCGATCCCGATGGCCGGCGTCCCGTACCACGCGCTGGAGCAACACCTGCAGCGCCTGCTCGAGCGCGGCGAGAGCGCGGTCATCGTCGACCAGGTCGGCGACCCGGCCACGGCGAAAGGGCTGGTCGAGCGCAGGATCACTCGAATCGTCACGCCGGGGACGCTGACCGACGCCGGGCTGCTCGATGCGCGCCACGACGCGCCGTTGGCGGCAATATTCTGCGAACGCGAACGCTGCGGCATCGCGTGGCTCAACCTCGCCTCGGGACGCCTGACGCTGACCGACGTCGCGCCGAGCGAGTGCGCGGCGACCCTCGAGCGCGTCGAGCCGGCCGAGCTCCTGCTGCCGGAGGACACGGCCGTGCCCGCATTGCGCGGCCGCGCCCCGCCGACGCATGCGCTTCCCGCGTGGCATTTCGATGCCGCGCAGGGCGAACGGTCGCTGGCCCGACAGCTCGGAACGCTCGATCTCGCCGGATTCGGCGCTGCGTCCGCCCCGCTGGCCGTGTGCGCTGCCGGCGCGCTGGTCGAGTATGCGAGCGCGACCCAGCAGACCGCGCTCGCCCACGTCCGAACGCTTCACGTCGAGTCGCCCTCCGAGTTCATCGCACTCGACGGCGCGACGCGCCGCAACCTCGAGATCACGCAGACGCTGGCCGGCGACCCCGAGCCGACGCTGCTGTCGCTGCTCGACGAATGCGCGAGCGCCCCGGGAAGCCGGCTGCTGCGGAACTGGCTGCTGAATCCGCTGCGCTCGCAGTCCTGCGCGAGCGAGCGCCTTGATGCCATCGACGCGCTTCGCGCCGACGCCGCGACCGGCCGCGCCCTCGGTGCGCAACTGCGCCGCAGCGTCGACATCGAGCGCATCGTCGCGCGCATTGCGCTAGGCAGCGCGCGGCCGCGCGACCTCGCGGGCCTGCGCGACACCCTCGCCCTGGTCCCCGCGCTGCGCCAGTCGATCGCGACATTCGACGCCGCGCTGCTGCGGCGGATCGCGCAGGACCTCGACTGCGACCCGCAATGGCAGGCACTGCTCGCGCGCGCCATCGCCGCCGAGCCGCCCGCGCAGCTGCGCGACGGCGGCGTCATCGCCCGGGGCTACGACGCCGAGCTCGACGAGCTGCGCGACATCGACGCGGGTTGCGCGCAGTTCCTGGTCGACCTCGAGCGCCGCGAGCGCGAGAGGACCGGCATCGCGAACCTCAAGGTCGAATACAACCGCGTCCACGGCTTCTACATCGAGGTCTCCCGCGCCAACGCCGAGCGCGTTCCCGACGATTACCGGCGTCGCCAGACGCTGAAGAACGCCGAGCGCTACACGACCACCGAGCTGGCAGCGTTCGAATCCAGGGCCCTGAGTGCGCAGGAGCGCGCGCTCGCGAAGGAGAAGCGCCTGTTCGACGATCTGCTCGCGCAGCTGGCCCCGGCGATCGGCGCGCTGCAGAAAGTGGCCGCCGCCCTGGCCTCCCTCGACGTGCTGGCCACGCTCGCCGGGCGCGTCGACGCGCTGAGGCTGACGCGGCCCGAGTTCGTCGATACCCCCTGCATTGCGATAGAGGGCGGGCGCCATCCGGTCGTCGAGCGCCAGGTCGATGCCTTCATCCCCAACGACCTCGATCTGGACGCAACGCGCAGGCTGCTGGTCGTCACCGGGCCGAACATGGGCGGCAAGTCGACCTACATGCGCCAGACTGCGGTGATCGCGCTGCTTGCGTACTGCGGAATGCTCGTGCCGGCAACGCGCGCCCGGCTGGGACCCCTCGATGCGATCCACACGCGGATCGGCGCCGCGGACGACCTCGCCGGTGGACGCTCGACGTTCATGGTCGAGATGACCGAGGCGGCCTACATCCTGAATCGTGCCGGCGCGCACAGCCTCGTGTTGATCGACGAGATCGGCCGCGGCACGTCGACCTTCGATGGCCTGGCGCTGGCGTGGGCGATCGCGCACCGCCTGGCCGAGCACAACCGCAGCCTCACGCTGTTCGCCACCCATTACTTCGAGCTGACCGCGCTGCCTTCGGAAATCGAAGGCTGTGCGAACGTGCATTTCGACGCCGTGGAGACCCGGAGCCGCACGGGGCCGGGCATCGTGTTCCTGCACCACGTCGAGGACGGCGCGGCCAACCGGAGCTACGGGCTGCAGGTCGCGCGGCTGGCGGGCATCCCGGCCGACACGCTGCGGCAGGCACAGCGCTATTTCGCGCGCCTCGACAAGTTCAACACCCGCGACGGTGCACAGCACGACCTGTTCGCGCAGGTGGCAACGTCCGGAACCGCGGCGGGCATGTCGGCATCCGCCGCCGATCTCGCGGCGGTCGCGCAGGACCTGCCTCCGGCGCAGCCGACCCAACTCGAAGCGCGACTCGCCGCGCTCGAGCCCGACACCCTGTCGCCGCGCGACGCGCTGGCGACGATCTACGAGCTGAAGAAGCTGCTCGGCAGCTGAGGCACGTTGGCCGCCGCGGACCGGGGGCCTACTCGAAGCGCGCCGTCGCCGCGCCGATCCCGGGAAACTCGACGTCGATCGTCTGGCCCGGCGCGGCCGCCACGAGACCCGTCCAGGTCCCGGCAGTGACGACGTCACCGGCCGCCAGCGCGCGGCCCCGACCCGCGGCGTGACCGGCGAGCCATGCGAGCAGGAAGCGCAGGTCTCCCAGCG
>DATGDG010000415.1:0-2464 GCA_035311025.1 Casimicrobiaceae bacterium | reverse complement strand
GCAGCCGCACGGCGTCCTGCTCGTCACCGGCCCGACGGGGTCGGGCAAGACGACGACGCTCTACACCGCGCTCGACCGGCTGAACCGGCCCGACGTCAAGATCCTGACCGTCGAGGATCCGGTCGAGTACCAGATGGCGGGCATCAACCAGATCCAGGTGAAGCCGCAGATCGACCTGACCTTCGCCAACGCGCTGCGCTCGATCGTGCGCCAGGATCCGGACGTGATCATGATCGGCGAGATCCGCGACCTCGAGACGGCGCAGATCGCCGTGCAGTCGGCGCTGACCGGCCACCTGGTGCTGTCGACCGTGCACACCAACGATGCGCCGTCGACGGTCAACCGTCTGCTCGACATGGGCGTCGAGGACTACCTGCTGACCTCGACGGTCGTCGGCATCCTGGCCCAGCGCCTGGTGCGCACGCTGTGCCCGCAGTGCAAGGAGAGCTACGTCGCGCTGCCCGAGCTCGTCGAGCAGATGAACCTCAGGCGGTACTCGAGCGAGCGCGAGATCACGCTGTGGCACGCCAAGGGGTGCAGCCACTGCGCGAACACCGGCTACATCGGGCGCATCAGCATCCTGGAGATGATGCCGATGACCGACGCTCTGCGGAGCCTGGTCATGAAGCACGCATCGGCGACCGACCTGCGCGCGGAGGCGATCCGCGAGGGCATGGTGACGATGTACGAGGACGGCCTGCGCAAGGCGCTCAAGGGCGTCACGACGTTCGAGGAAGTGCTGCGCGCGACGCGGGAGGACTAGGCACGATGCCCGCAATCGTTGACGCCTCGTAGCAGCGATGCCCCTGTTCAGCTACCGCGCCGTGAGCGTCTCGGGCGACGTGTCGAGCGGCGAGCTCGAGGCGGCCAACGAGTCGGAGATCGTCGACCGCCTGCGGGATCAGGGCCTGATGCCGATGCAGATCGCGCAGGCGCTGGGTGCCGCGAAGGCGCCGGGCGCGCGCGGCAAGGCTGCCCGCGGTGCGCGCTGGTTCCAGGGGCGGCGCGTGACGCACGATCAGGTGCTGTCGATCACGCGCGAGCTCGCGACGCTGCTGCGTGCAGGACTGCCGCTCGACCGCGCGCTCGAGCTCCTGATCAGCCTCGCACCGACCCTGGCCGTCGCCGTGATGCTGCAGGGCGTGCGCGACGAGGTCCGCGGCGGCAAGGCGCTGTCGCAGGCGCTCGACGCGCGGCGCGAGATCTTCTCGCGCTTCTACATCAACATCGTGCGCGCGGGCGAGGCCGGCGGCGCGCTGGGTACGGTGCTGCAGCGCCTGGCCGAGACGATGGAGCGCAACAAGGAGTTGCGCGATTCGGTGCGCTCGGCGCTGATCTATCCGACGATCCTCGTCGGCGTGGCGGTGATGTCGGTGATGATCCTGCTGGTGTTCGTCGTCCCTCAGTTCAAGTCGACGTTCGCGCAGGCGGGCAAGGCGTTGCCGATCCCGACGCAGGTCGTGATCGTCGCCGGGACGTTCCTTCAGAACTGGTGGTGGGCGATGATCCTGGCGATCGCGCTCCTCGCCCTGTGGTTCCGCCGCCGTGGCCGCAATCCCGCGGTGCGGCGGGCGCGCGATTCGCGCCTGCTGCGCACGCCGCTGCTGGGCGACCTGATCGCCAAGGTCGAGGTCGCGCGTTTCGCGCGCACGCTGTCGACGCTGCTCGGCAACGGCGTGACGCTGCTCGCGGGGCTCGCCATCGTGAAGGACACGATGGGCAACGTGGTGCTGTCGAACGCGCTCGAGGGCGTCATCGCGAAGCTGCGCGAAGGCAAGGGTTTCGGGCGTCCGCTCGCCGAGACGGGTCTGTATCCGCGGCTCGCCACGCAGATGATCCTGGTCGGCGAGGAAAGCGGGCGCCTCGAGGAAATGCTGACGCGTGTCGCGGACGTCTACGACCGCGAGGTCGCCGTGGGGATCAAGAGCTTTCTCGCGGTGCTCGAGCCGGTGCTGATCCTCGGGCTCGCCGTCTTCGTCGGCGGCATCGTGTTCTCGGTCCTGCTCGGCGTCATGGGCATGAGCGATCTCGCAATCTGATTTCTGTCTAACCGGTCCTTTGCGCGCGCAGGGCCCATTCCCGCGCCCGCCGCGCGCCGGCCACAAGGAAAGATCATGATGATGAACAAGCGGCTCCAGAACGGCCGTCGCATTTCGGAACGCATCGCGGAACGCGGCATGACATTGATCGAGATCCTCGTCGTGCTGACGCTGATCGGCGTCGTGCTCGGCATCGTCGGCAGCAACTACCTGGGCAAGAGCGAGCAGGCCAAGGCCAAGGCGGCGAAGATCGAGATCGAGCAGATCGGGCAGGCGCTCGATCTGTACAAGCTCGAGATCGGCACCTACCCGACGACGCAGCAGGGACTGCAGGCGCTGGTGGTCGCACCCGCCGGCGTCAACAACTGGGCCGGGCCCTATTGGAAAAAGGACACCGTGCCGAAGGACCCCTGGGGCCACGAGTA
>DATGDG010000414.1:0-7195 GCA_035311025.1 Casimicrobiaceae bacterium | reverse complement strand
AGTCGGCCACCTGCGGCGCGACCGCGGCGGGCACGACGACCACGCCGTCGTCGTCGGCCACGACGACGTCCCCCGGATTGACCGCGACGCCGGCGCAGATCACCGGGACGTTGACCGAGCCCAGCGTGGCCTTGACCGTTCCCTTGGCGCTGATCGCCTTGCTCCACACCGGGAACTTCATCTCGGTGAGGTCCTTGACGTCGCGAACGCCGCCGTCGATGACGAGGCCCTGGGCGCCCCGCGCACGGAAGGACGTCGCCAGCAGGTCGCCGAAATAGCCGTCGGTGCAATCGGCCGTCACCGCCGCCACCACGACGTCACCCGGTCGGATCTGCTCGGCCGCGACGTGCAGCATCCAGTTGTCGCCCGGATGCATCAGCACCGTGACCGCGGTTCCGCAGGCCGAGGCGCCGGGATAGATCGGGCGCATGTAGGGCTTCAGCAGGCCGACGCGACCCATCGCCTCGTGGACCGTGGCCGAGCCGAAGTGCGACAGCTGCTCCACTGCCGCGCCGTCGGCGCGCGTGATGTTGCGTCTGACGATGCCAAGGTCGTTGATGCTCATCGGGTGAGTCCTTCTGCGATCGGTGGAATTAGGGTCGCGTGGCAGCCGCCACGGCGGAGGCGGGCACCATCACTTCGCCGCGCATGATCAGTCGCGCAGTGCGCAACAGCGCCGCGCGGGTCACGTGTTGCGGATCGGCCGGGTCGACTTCCAGCTCGACGCTGAATTCGCCGGTCGGGTGCTCGACCGACACCTTCTTGACGCGGCCCGCAGGCAGCCGTGCGACGTCGTGCGCGACCGACCCCTCGAGCACGCAGGCGGTGCCGACGGTGACCGCGGCCAGCACCCCGATCGCGTCGTGGCAGACGTGCGGGATGAAGCTGCGGGTGCAGATGCTTCCGCCCGCACGGGGTGGCGCGGCCAGTGTCATCTTCGGATAGTTCTTCGCGGTCACGTCGCCCAGGCCCATCGCATGACCACAGGCGATGCGCAGGCGTTCGATCCTTGCCTTGAGCTCGGCATCGGCGTTCAGCTCCGTCGCGCTTTCGTAGCCGCTGCGGCCGACGTCGCGGGCCCTGAAGATCACCAGCGGCATGCCGTTGTCGATGCAGGTCACGTCGATGTCGAATGCCGGCGTCTCGCCCCCGCGCTCGACGTGGATCCGGTCGAGCACGTGGCCGGTGGGCAGAAGCGCGGCGCACACCGAGCCGGCGGTGTCGAGGAAATCGATCGTGATCGGCGCACTGGTGCCGGGGACGCCGTCGATTCGCGCATCGCCTTCGTATTCGACGTGGCCGCCGGGTGTGCGCACGGTGATTGCGCACTGCATGTCGGTGTTGAGCGTGAGCACGCGGAACGTGCTGGTGTCGCCCTGCGGCTGCACCATCCCGGTCTCCAGCGCGAACGGCACGACCGCGGCCAGCATGTTGCCGCAGTTGGGCGTCGTGTCGACGGTGTCCTGGTCGGGCTGCAGCTGCGCGAACAGGAATTCCAGGTCGACGCCGGGGCGCGTGCCCTTGCGGACGATGCCGACCTTGCTGGTCAGCGGATGCGCGCCACCGAGACCGTCGATCTGGCGCTTGTCGGGCGAGCCCATGATCGCGAGCAGCAGTCGGTCGCGCGCGGCGACCTCGGCGGGGAGGTCGGACTCGTTGAAGAAAGGTCCGCGCGACGTGCCGCCGCGCATGAACAGGCAGGGTATCGGCTTCTGCATGGCGGGATCTTGCGGATGGCGGGGGCCGTCCAATAGCCCGCATCGATTCTAGCAGCTATCGCATTTTGGTATACCTCGTCGCCTCGGCTGCCTATAATTCCGCAATGGACCTGAGGCAGCTCGAGTACTTCGTCCGCGTTGCGGAGCTCGGCAGCTTCACCCGCGCCTCGATCGCGCTCGACGTCGCGCAGCCGGCGCTGAGTCGCCAGGTGCGCCTGCTGGAAGTGGAACTGCGCCAGAGCCTGCTGACCCGCAACGGGCGGGGCGTGGGCACCACCGAGGCGGGCAAGGTCCTGCTCGAGCACGCCCGGGGTGTCCTGTACCAGGTGGAGCGCGCCCGGGAAGAGGTGGAGCGCGTGCGCGGCGCGTACGCCGGCCGGGTGGCCGTCGGGCTTCCACCGACGCTGTCGAGGGTGCTCACCGTCCCGCTCACGCGCGCTTTCCGCGCCAGCATGCCGATGGCTGCGCTGGCGGTCTGCGAGGGCCTGTCGGCGACGATCCAGGATTGGCTGATCGCAGGGCGTCTCGACGTCGCGGTCCTGTACAACGCGACGCCGTCACCTGACCTCGACACCTCGCCGTTGATGGAAGAAGACCTGTTCCTCATCGAGCGCAAGCGGGACAAATCGGCGACCGGGCCGATCAGCCTGCGCGAGGTGGCCGGGAAGCCCCTGGTGATTCCCAGCCGCCCCAATTCCATCCGGATGCTGGTCGAGATCGAACTGGCCAACCTCGGCTTTCACCCGCAGATCGCGCTCGAGATCGACGGCGTTCGCGCGATCCTGGATCTGGTAGCCGACGATGCCGGGTGCGCCGTGCTGTCGATGACCGCAGTCGCCGCGTCGGGGAACGCTGCGGCGTTCGACGTCCGGCCGATCGTCAGGCCCCGCCTTCGAAGCAAGCTGTCCCTCGCGACGAGTTCCAAGCGTCCCGCCACCGCAACCCAGCAGACGATGCTCGAGCTGATCCGCAGGACCGTTCACGATGTGCTCGATTCGCCGCGCGAGCGTGCCCCGAAGCGCAGGTTGGCTGCGCGCGGGGCCGCATGAGCCCGACGGGCCGTCCCGAGGGCGAATAGCGGAGTGCACAGCACGAAGGTAGCCCAGTGAGCATACGTCAGCGTCGATGCCGGTCGTGCCTCGCGTGCGTCGTGGTGTCGCTCCTGGCGGCGCCATCGGCGATCGCCCAAGGCACCCCGGACGCCGGGGGCCTGTGGCAGCGCGCGAACCTCCTGGACGACATGGGAGGACTGCGACCGTACCTCGCGCAGCGGGGCATGTCGCTCGGCGTCACCGAGACGAGCGAGGTGCTGGGCAACCTCACCGGCGGCGTGCGTCGCGGCAGCGCCTATGACGGGGTCACCGAGATCGTTCTCAGCGTCGACGCGGCGAAGGCCCTCGGCTGGACGGAAGGAGCCTTCAATCTCAGCCTGCTGCAGATCCACGGGCAGAACCTCAGCGCGCAGAATCTCTACAACCTGCAGACGGTGAGCGGCGTCACCGCCGATCCCTCGACGCGACTTTGGGAACTCTGGTTCCAGCGATCGCTGATGGACGGCAAGCTCGACGTGAAGATCGGTCAGCAGAGCCTCGACCAGGAGTTCATGGTCAGCCAGTACTCGGGTCTCTACC
This sequence comes from Casimicrobiaceae bacterium, assembly GCA_035311025.1. Taxonomy (GTDB): domain Bacteria; phylum Pseudomonadota; class Gammaproteobacteria; order Burkholderiales; family Casimicrobiaceae; genus VBCG01. The sequence goes on along the minus strand of DATGDG010000414.1, from coordinate 3,846 downwards.
TGAACACGATGATGGGCTGGCCGATGCTGCCCTCCGCCGATCTGTATGCCGGCGGTCCGGCCTACCCGCTGTCGTCGCTCGGTCTGCGCGTGCAAGCCGATCCGACACAGGGCTCGACATTGCTCGCGGGCGTGTTCGACGACAATCCTCCCGGCGGCCCGTTCGGCGACGATTCGCAGGTTCGCGGCCGCGAGTCGCACGGGACGGCGTTCAACCTCGACACCGGCGCCCTGTTCATCGCTGAACTCCAGTACCCGGTGAATCTCGCAGGCGCCGAGGCCCCGCACTGCGACCCTGCGGACTGCGGGCTGCCCGGGAGCTACAAGCTCGGCGCCTGGTACGACACCGCGGGCTTTGCCGACCAGCGCTACGATTCGAACGGTCTCTCGCTGGCCGATCCGGCGAGCAACGGCGTGCCGCTCGAGCATCGCGGCAATTTCAGCGTCTACGTCGTCGCCGACCAGAGGGTGTGGCGCGAACGGGGCGGACCGCGCTCGGTCGGCGTGTTCGCCCGGGTCATGGGCGCCCCGGCCGACCGCAATCCGATCGACTTCAGCGTCAACGCCGGCATCAACCTGAAGGCCCCGCTGCCGGGACGCGACGACGACATCCTGGGCCTCGGCTACGGCCTGGCCCACGTCAGCAGGCAGCTGGGCGCGCTCGACGCCGATACCGGGTTCTTCAGCGGCGCGCCGTACCCGGTCCGCGGTACCGAGCACTTCGTCGAACTGACCTACCAGTGGCAGGCTGCGCCCTGGTGGGTGATCCAGCCCGACCTGCAGTACGTGTGGAATCCGGGTGGCGGCATTCCGAACCCGCTCGAACCGACGACCCGGATCGGCGACGAGCTGGTGCTGGGATTGCGCACCGTCATCACTTTCTGAAGGTCGCGCACCGCGTGCGGACCAGTTCGGCCGGATAGATCGGCCGCAGCGGCGGATTTGGGCGATACTTGGCCGCCCCACGCAGGGCCCACGCCCCCGGAATCCCGACGAGCGCCCCATGTCCAGCACGCCCACGCGGATCGACCAGATCCTGACGATCGCCGTCCTCACCGTGGTCATCGTCGGCTGCTTTTTCGTGCTGCGCCCGTTCCTCACAGCCCTGGCGTGGGCCGTGATCCTGTGCACGACCACCTGGCCCCTGTTCAAGCGCGTGACGACGGTCCTGCACGGTCGCGCGGGATTGGCGGCACTCGCGATGGTGCTGCTGCTGTTGCTGCTGATGTTCGCGCCTTTCGTCATCGTCGGCGCGACCATCGCCGAGAACGCGGACAAGATGGCCGCGTGGGGACGCGCGGCCCTCGCGGCGGGGCCGCCGGATCCTCCGGCGTGGGTCGCCGGCCTGCCGTTGATCGGGGAGACCCTGTCCGCCCACTGGGCCGGCGTCGCGCACGACACCGCCCAGTTCCTGCAGCTCCTGTCCAATTATCTCGAGCCGTTGCGGAAATTCGCGATCGCCTCGGGCACATCGGTGGTCGGCGGCATCCTGCAGCTCGGGCTGTCGATCTTCATCGCGTGGTTCATGTTCCGCGATGGCGACGCGATCGTCGATCGCCTGCGCGGGGCGACGCGGCGGATCGCCGGGGACCGCGGCGCGAGGCTCGCCAATGTCGCAGGCACGACGGTGCGCGGGGTCGTGCTCGGCATCCTCGGGACCGCTCTTGCCCAGGGCGTGGTCGCGGGAATCGGTTTCTGGATCGTCGGCATCGCCGCCGCCCCGCTGCTGGGGCTGCTGACCTTCGTGCTGTCCCCGGTCCCGGTCGGACCGCCGCTGGTATGGGGGCCCGCGGCGCTGTGGCTGATCCACAACGGCGAGACCGGATGGGGCATCTTCCTGCTCGCGTGGGGAACGCTGGTCGTCTCGACGATCGACAACGTGATCAAGCCGCTGATCATCAGCCGCGGCGCGGATCTGCCGTTCATCCTCGTCCTGCTCGGCGTTCTGGGGGGTGCGATCGCGTTCGGGGCGATCGGGGTGTTCCTGGGGCCGGTCCTGCTCGCGGTCGGCTACGCGCTGCTCATCGAGTGGGCAGGGGCGCCGGCTGGCGACTGACAAGCTCAGGCCAGCGACGGTCCTCCGGGCTGCGTCGCCGCGCCCTTCGCGCGATCACGCGTGAGATCGCCGCGGAACGGCGCCAGCACGTTGACCATCTGCGCGAAGACCTTGGGCGTGGCTGCGATGACCTGCCCACCGTGCAGGTAATCGCCTTCGCCGGCAAGGTCGCCGATCAACCCGCCCGCCTCGAGAACCAGCAGGCTGCCGGCGGCGACATCCCAGGGGTTGAGGCCGATCTCGAAGAAGCCGTCGTAGAAACCGGCAGCGACGTAGGCGAGGTCGAGCGCCGCGGCACCCGGGCGCCTCAATCCGGCCGTCTGCTGGATCATCGCGCGCATCATCTGCAGGTACGTGTCGAGGTAGCTGCCATCGCGAAACGGAAACCCGGTGCCGATCAGGCAGTCGCGCAGGTGGGTGCGGCGCGACACCCGCATGCGGCGGTCGTTGAGGAACGCTCCGCGACCGCGCGTCGCGGTGAACAGGTCGTTGCGGACCGGATCGTAGATGACGCCCTGAGTGATCACGCCCTTGTGCGCCAGCGCGATCGACACGCAGTACTGCGGAAAGCCGTGCAGGAAGTTCGTCGTGCCGTCGAGCGGGTCGATGATCCAGACATTCTCGGCATCGCGGTTCCGGTCGCGTGCCGTGCCCTCCTCGGCGAGGATCGCGTGATCGGGGTAGGCGGCGTGCAGCGTCTCGACGATCGCCGCTTCGGCCGCTTGATCGATCTCGCTGACGAAGTCCTTCGGCCCCTTGGTCTTCACGGTCAGGAGGTCGAGGTCGCGGGCGCCGCGCGTGATGATGTTGCCGGCGCGGCGCGCCGCCTTGACGGCCGTGGTCAGCATCGGGTGCATGGGATCGGCGGGTACGCGAGCGGAGGGGCCGCGTGACAGAATGCCAGGATCGCCTATTCTACAGGCACCCTCTGCGCCTCCTGAATGCGCGTCCGCGAAAGCCCATGATCGAAGGCACTTCCGCCCGGGCGGACCACTCCGCCCCTCTGGCGCAGGACCTGCCACCGCTCGCGCGCCTGCGCACCGTGCTCGTCAGGACGAGCCTGCCAGCCAACATCGGCGCTGCGGCGCGGGCGATGCTCACGATGGGCCTGACCCGGCTGGTATTGGTCGAGCCCGCGCGCTTTCCCCATGCCGATGCGACGGCGCTTGCGGCGGGGGCCACGGAAGTGCTCGATCGCGTGCAGGTGGCCGCCACCCTCGACCAGGCGCTCGAGGGGACGCGCCTGTCGATCGGGTTTTCGGCGCGGCCGCGGGAGTTCGCCGGACGCGTCGTTCCGCTGCGCGAGGCGGCATCCGAGGCGGTCGGGGCCGCGCGCGACGCCGAGGTCGCGCTGGTCTTCGGCACCGAGATGTCGGGACTGTCGAACGCCGAGCTTGCGCGTTGCACGCTGGCGGCGACGATTCCCGCCAACGCCCGATACGCGTCACTCAACCTCGCCGCGGCGGTCCAGGTGGCGGCCTACGAGCTGCGCATCGCGGCAGGCGGCGGCGAGGTCTGGCAGGCGCCGCGATTCGAGCGGGCAACCCACGAGGAGATCGAGGCGCTGCATGCGCACGCCCGGCGCACGCTCACCGATCTGCGCTTCCTCGACCCGCGTCGGCCGCGACGGCTGATGCAGCGCCTGCGGCGGCTGTTCGCGCGCGCCGGACTCGAGCGCGAGGAGGTCAACATCCTGCGGGGGATCCTCGCGCGCGTCGACGCGCTGTGCGCGCGGCGCGATGAATCCGGTGAGCCGCGATAAGGTGGCCGGGCGGGGCGGATGCGTCGGGT
>DATGDG010000413.1:0-2965 GCA_035311025.1 Casimicrobiaceae bacterium | reverse complement strand
ATCGCGCACCTGCTCGTGCACGGCAGGCTGCCCACGCGCGTCGAGCTCGATGGCTACAAGCGAAAGCTGCGCACGCTGCGCGGCATTCCAGGGCCGGTGCGCGTCGTGCTGGAGCAGATCCCCGCCGCGGCGCATCCGATGGACGTCATGCGCACGGCGGTATCGGCGCTCGGCACCGTGCTGCCCGAGAAGGAGAGCCACGACACCGCGGGTGCGCGCGACATCGCCGACCGCCTGATGGCCTCGATGGGCTCGATGCTCCTCTACTGGCACCACTACAGCCAGAGCGGCACCCGCATCGAGGTCGAAACCGACGACGCGTCGATCGGCGGCCATTTCCTGCACCTGCTGCACCGCCGCCCGCCGCCGCCTTCGTGGGTCAAGGCGATGCATACCTCGCTCAACCTCTATGCCGAGCACGAGTTCAATGCATCGACGTTCGCCGCGCGGGTGATCGCCGGCACCGGCTCCGACATCCACTCGGCGATCGCCGGCGCCATCGGCGCGCTGCGGGGCCCGAAGCACGGCGGCGCCAACGAAGTCTCGCTCGAGGTTCAGTCGCGCTACCAGACGCCCGACGAGGCGGAAGCCGACATCCGCAGGCGCGTCGCCGCACGCGAGGTCGTCATCGGTTTCGGCCATCCGGTCTACACGATCGCCGACCCGCGCAACAAGGTGATCAAGGAGGTCGCGCGCGAGCTGTCGATCGCCGCCGGCGACATGCGGCTGTTCAACATCGCCGAGCGCCTCGAGACCGTGATGTGGGACGCCAAGAAGATGTTCCCGAACCTCGACTGGTTCTCCGCGGTCAGCTACCACATGATGGGCGTCCCGACCCAGATGTTCACGCCGCTGTTCGTGATCTCGCGGACCTCGGGCTGGGCGGCGCACGTCATCGAGCAGCGCGAGGACGGCAAGATCATCCGTCCGTCGGCCAATTACATCGGTCCCGAGAATCTCAGGTTCGTGCCGATCGACCAGCGCAAGTGAGCGCGGTACCGCGCCCCTGAACCGTCCCGAGCATCGGAATCCCCATGTCAGCGCAGATCTCCAACGTCCGCCCCAAGCCCGACCAGGTGCTGGTCGACATCGCGGACTACGTCGCGAGCTTCAACATCACCAGCGCCGAGGCCCACTCGACCGCGCACTACTGCCTGCTCGACACCCTGGGCTGCGGCTTCGAGGCGCTGTCCTACCCGGCGTGCACCAAGCTCCTGGGCCCGATCGTTCCGGGAACGACGGTGCCCAACGGCGCCAAGGTGCCCGGGACGTCGTTTCAGCTCGATCCGGTCCAGGCAGCCTTCAACCTGGGCGCGATGATCCGCTGGCTGGATTTCAACGACACCTGGCTCGCCGCCGAATGGGGCCACCCGTCCGACAACCTGGGCGGGATCCTGATGACGGCGGACTGGCTGTCGCGCACGGCGGTGGCGGCGGGCAGGAAGCCGCTGTCGATGCACGACGTGCTGACGGCGATGATCAAGGCCCACGAGATCCAGGGCGTGATCGCGCTCGCCAACAGCTTCAACCGCGTCGGCCTCGACCACGTGGTGCTGGTCAAGGTCGCCTCCACCGCGGTGATCGCCCAGATGCTGGGCCTGTCGCGCGACGAGGTCGTCAACGCGGTGTCGCTCGCGTGGGTCGACGGCCAGAGCCTGCGCACCTACCGGCACGCGCCCAATACCGGGTCGCGCAAGAGCTGGGCGGCCGGCGACGCGACCTCGCGCGCCGTGCGCCTCGCGCTGATGGCGAGAAGCGGCGAGATGGGCTACCCGTCGGTGCTGACCGCGAAGACCTGGGGTTTCTACGACGTGCTGTTCAAGGGCCAGCCGTTCCGGTTCGACCGCCACTACGGCAGCTACGTGATGGAGAACGTGCTGTTCAAGATCAGCTTCCCCGCCGAGTTCCACGCCCAGACCGCGGTCGAGTGCGCGATGCAGCTGCACCCGCTGGTGAAGGACCGGCTGGCCGACATCTCGAAGATCACGATCCGCACCCACGAGTCCGCGATCCGGATCATCGACAAGAAGGGGCCGCTCGACAACCCCGCCGACCGCGACCACTGCATCCAGTACATGGTCGCGGTGCCGCTGATCTTCGGGCGCCTGACGGCGGCCGATTACGAGGACAACGTCGCCGCCGACCCGCGCATCGACGCACTGCGGGACAAGATGGTGTGCGTCGAGGACCCGCGATTCTCGAAGGAGTACCTCGACCCGGATCACCGCTCGATCGCCAACGGCATCACCGTCGAGTTCGCGGACGGGACGAAAATGCGCGAGATCGTCGTCGAATACCCGATCGGCCACCGGCGCCGGCGCAAGGAAGGCATCCCGGTGCTGCTCGACAAGTTCCGCGTGAACCTCGCCCGGCGCTTCGCCGCGAAGCAGCAGCAGGCGATCCTCGACGTGGCGCTCGACCCCAGGAAGCTCGCCGCCACGCCGGTCCACGAATTCGTCGACCTGATGGTGAACTGACGGTGAATTGAGCGTCGATCGAGGCCGGCCGGATCAGGAGTTTCGCCATCGCATCCCAGCGATCCACGCACCCCTTCTTTCCAGGAGCGCCCATGCGCCTCGCGTTCGCCGTCGCGGCTGCGGCAATTGTCGTTCCCGCCCTTGCCCTTCCCTCCCTGGCCGTCGCGCAGGACTACCCGAAGCTCAAGGCCGGACTGTGGGAGTTGACCCACACCTCCGACAACGCGCCCCAGCGTCCGACCACGGCGACCGTGTGCCTCGACGACTCGGTGCAGAAGGAGATGTTCGCCATGGGCAACGGCGCGATGCAAGGCATGTGCAGCAAGCACGACTTCACGATGTCGGGGGGGCGCGCCACCGGCGACTTCGTCTGCGACATGGGCGGCAGCACGATGCATTCGAGGTCGACGATGGTGATGAACGGCGACTCCGGCTATCGCACCGAGATTCACACGACTTACAGCCCGCCCCTGATGGGCATGTCGAAG
>DATGDG010000412.1:0-3521 GCA_035311025.1 Casimicrobiaceae bacterium | reverse complement strand
GCCGACTTCCTTCCCCGATGAACGCGTCCCGGACCCGCGGCGTGGGCGGCGCATGGCGCCAGCACGTGAGCGCCTACGACCAGAAGAGCGCGATGCTGTTCCTCGCGCCGATGCTGGCCGTGCTGTCGGTGGTCGCGGTGTTCCCGGTCGCCTACTCGTTCTGGATCAGCCTGTTCGACCTGAGGCTGACGCGACCGCGCAGCGTTCCTTTCGTCTGGTTCGACAACTACGCCCATGTCTTCGCCGACCCGCTGTTCTGGACGTCGGTCGCGCGGACCGCGACGTTCACGGTGATGGCCGTCTCGGCGATCATGGTGATCGCGACCCTGATGGCGCTGCTGCTCAACGAGGAGTTCCGGGGCCGGCGCATCCTGTCGGCGGTGCTGCTCGTGCCCTGGGCGATACCCTACGTCGCCGACGGGCTGATGTGGAAATGGATCTACGACTCGGGCTACGGCGCGTTGAACGGCCTCCTGTACCAGCTCGACTTCATCGACAAGTACATGGTGTGGCTGGGCGACACCCGCAAGACGCTGGCGCTGATCGCCAATGCCTTCGTCTGGAAGGAGGTCCCGCTGGCGACGATCCTCCTGCTGGTGACGATGAAGTCGATTCCCGCCGACCTCTACGGCGCCAGCAAGGTCGACGGCGCCAACGTCTGGCAGCGCTTCGTGCACGTGACCCTGCCCGCACTGCGCCCGGGATTCATGCTGGTGATGATCTACGAGACGATGATGGCCGTGCGCCACTTCGACCTGTTCTTCATCCTGACCGAGGGCGGGCCTGCCGACGCCTCGCACGTTCTCGCCTGGGACGTCTACGTCGAGACCTTCCGCAAGCTGTCGTTCGGCACCGGCGCGGCGCTCGCCTACCTGATCGCGCTGATCACGTTCGTGCTCGCGTTCTCGATCATCCGTACGCTGGGGAAGAAGCTGTGACGTTCCGAAGCGCAAGGATCGGCCGCAACCTGCTGCTGCTCGCCGCGTCGCTGCTGTTCCTGGGCTATCTGCTGGCGCCGGTCGCCTGGCTCGTTTCGTCTTCGTTCCAGTCCGAGTCCGAGATCACGTCCAAGCCGCCGCGCTGGATCCCGCATCAGCCAACGCTCAAGAACTTCGAGGCGATCTTCGGGGCCGGCGAGCGCGACGTCACGTACGAGACGCGACGCCGCGCCGACCCCTCGTCTGGCGGCTTCATCCCGTCGACCGCGAAGAACCTGCTGCCGGCGATGTGGAACAGCTTCATCGTGGCCGTTTCCGTGGTGCTGCTCAACCTGCTGGTCAGCGTGCCGGCCGCCTACGCATTGGCCAAGATCCGCTTCGTCGGGCGGCAGGCCTCGATCTACGCGATGCTGGCCACCCGGGTGATCCCCGACATCGCGCTGGTCGTCCCGTTCTTCCTGTTCATCAGGAAGCTGGGGCTGCTCGACCACGTCGGGTCGCTGATCATCACCTACCTCGCGATCACCGTCCCGTTCAGCGTGTTCATCCTGGTCAGCTATTTCGAGTCGCTCCCCGACGAGCTCGACAAGGCCGCGCGCGTCGACGGCTGCTCGCGGCTGCAGGCGCTGCTGCGCGTATTCCTGCCGCTTGCGCTGCCGTCGGTGGTCGCGATGATCCTGTTCGCATTCCTGACGAGCTGGAACGAGTTCCTGCTCGCGCTGATGTTCACTCAGACGCCCGCGTCGCAGACAATGCCGATCGTCGTCGCGTCGTTCACGTCGGACTTCACGATCAGCTTCTCGTTCATCAACGCCGCGGGAGTGCTCGCGGTCGTGCCGCCGGTCATCCTGGCGATCGTGTTCGAGCGCTACATCGTTTCCGGGCTGACCGCGGGCGCGGTCAAGGGCTAGGAGGGCTCGCAGGTGGCACGCATCCGCTTCCAAGGCGTCGGCAAGCGCTATCCCAACGGCTTCGTCGCGCTCGAGGGGCTCGACCTCGACATCCGCGACCGCGAGTTCCTGGTGCTGCTCGGTCCCTCGGGCTGCGGCAAGTCGACGACGCTCAACATGATCGCCGGCCTCGAGGAGGTGAGCGAGGGACGCCTGTATTTCGACGACGAACTGATGAACCAGGTGCCGCCGCACCGGCGCGACGTCGCGATGGTGTTCCAGAGCTACGCGCTCTACCCGCACAAGTCGGTGTACGAGAACATCGCGTTCGGCCTGCGGATGCGCCACCACCCCCCATCGGAGATCGACCAGCGCGTGCGCGATGCGGCCCGCAAGCTCGAGATCGAGCCCCTGCTCGATCGGCGTCCCAACCAGCTGTCGGGCGGCCAGCGCCAGAGGGTGGCGCTCGGGCGCGCGATGGTGCGCCAGCCTGCCGTGTTCCTGATGGACGAGCCGCTGTCGAACCTCGACGCGGCGCTGCGGATCTCGATGCGCGCCGAGATCAAGCAGCTGCACCACGCGATGGCCACGACGTTCGTCTACGTCACCCACGACCAGGCCGAGGCGCTCACGCTGGCCGACCGGATCGTCGTGATGAAGGACGGCGTGATCCAGCAGACGGGGACGCCCGACGAGATCTACGAGCAGCCGCGCAACACCTTCGTCGCGTCGTTCCTCGGCAATCCGCCGATCAACTTCCTCGAGGGGACCCTCGAGGTCGAAGACCGGCAGGTGGCGTTCCGCCGCGGCGGTCTCCGGCTGGCGCTGCCACCGCAGGCAGCGGAGCGTGTCGCCGGCCAGGCCGGACGCCAGGTGACGCTGGGCGTGCGGGCCGAGGATGTCGACGAGCGCAGCTCCCCGCGCGACGGCGAGACCGTTCATGGGCGCGTGACGTCGGTGCTGCCCGTCGGCTCCGACCAGTTCCTCGGCTTCGAGGTCGAGGGCAGGCCGCTGTTCTTCCGCGTCGGCAAGGAGATGCATCACCAGGAGGGCGAGAACGCCGCGCTGGTCGTCAACGTGAACCGCCTGCACCTGTTCGACGGGCAGACCGGGCGCTCCCTCGTGTGGTAAGGCGCGGACGTTCACGATGAAGCCCGCTGCCTTCCGCTATCACCGGCCCGGGACGCTCGCCGCCGCGCTGGCGCTCCTCGCGGAGCACGGCGACCAGGCCAAGGTCCTCGCCGGCGGTCAGAGCCTGGTGCCGATGATGAACATGCGCCTCGCGCAGCCGGCCGAGCTCGTCGACCTGAACGACCTCGCCGACCTCGCGCGGATCACGCCGGTGCAGGACGTGATCGAGGTCGGCGCGCTCGCGCGCCATCGCGACGTCGCCCTTTCCGAACTGGTGCAGGAGCGCTGTCCGCTGCTGGCCGAAGCGGCCGCATCGATCGGCCACGACGCCATCCGCAACCGCGGCACGCTGGGCGGCTCGCTCGCGCACGCCGATCCTGTCGCGCAGTTGCCGCTGGTGGCGGTCACCCTCGGCGCCCAGATCGACATCGCCGGCCGCCGCGGGAGGCGCAGCCTGCCGGCGCGCGAGATGTTCGTGTCGGTGATGACCACCGCCCTCGACCCCGACGAGATCATCGTGGCCGCGCGCTTTCCCCTGCGCGCCTCCGGCGAGGGGCAGGCC
>DATGDG010000411.1:0-1682 GCA_035311025.1 Casimicrobiaceae bacterium | reverse complement strand
GGATCGTGAGCAGCGCGGCGATCGTGTAATCCTCGATGGCCTTCCAGGTCGCGCGGCCGCCGCTGAGCGGCGTGTCGGTCAGGTTGAGGACCGGCATTCCCGCGACCTCGCCGATCGAATGGTTGAGCAGGTGGAAACCCTGGAAATTCGGAACGAACCGGACCACGACCGAAGCCTGTCGCAATCCATCGATACAGGAACGGATACGCGCCTCGTCGGACAGCGGCAATGCGATCCAGACCTGATCCACGGGATTTGCCAGCAGATCGTCCGCCAGCCGCGAAAGAGGCCCCTTGATCGGGATCCCGTCCTGCACGGTTCCGATGAGCGAAGGATCGTCGTCGTAGAACGCCTGGATCGCAAGCCCGCTCCAGGTTGCCGCCCGCAACCGGGCGGCAACCTGGCGGCCGTGGTCGCGCGCACCGACGATGACGACGTGCCGCAGGTTGCGCCCGCGCCGGCGCAACGAGCGCAGGCCAATGCGCAACGCGGCACGCAACATGACGTGTAGCGAGAATCCGCCGGTCATCCAGATCAGCGCCCAGCCGCGCGAGAACTCGACTCCTGACCTGGTCAGGAACAGGAACGCGCCGCCCGTCACCGCGATCAGCAACCAGGTGAAGAACAGTCCGGCGACCTCGTCGACGAAACTCACGCCGCGCTGCGACTGGTAGAGGCCCTGCGAAGGCAGGGCAGCAAACGCCAGCAGTCCGGCGATGACAATGGCCGCGACGTAGCGCGAGGGGATGTTCCCGTCGCCGAGGTACAGGCGGTACGCGAGGACGGCGGTGGCGACGATCACGAGCGGATCCAGGATGCGCATCGCCGCGTCGAGCAGCGTCGAGTTCTCCTTGAGCAGGCTGCGGCTCATTGCGCCGCCTTCCGACTCGCAAATTCGGCCCAGCGCATGTCGACGAAGTCGCGCAATTCGCGCCGGAATCGCCCCGGCTCGAACCGATGGGCATTCGCCATGCAGGCCGCGGAATCGATTCGCCCCCGGTTCGCTTCCAACTCCCGGACGGCAGCAACGATGGCATCGGCGGTCTGCTCCGGGAACAGCACACCCGTCGGCGCAGGCGCATCGAGGCCGCGGACGGTCTCGAGCGCGCCTCCGCGCGCCAGCGCAATCACCGGCGTTCCGCGAGCCTGGGCTTCCAGCGGCGCGATGCCGAAATCCTCGTCGGCCGCGAAAACGAAGGCCCGGGCCTTCGCGAGCCATTGGTCACGCGCGTGATCGGGCAGGTGGCCGAGCATGCGCGTGTTCGGGCCCGCGATCGCCTCGATCCTGGGACGCTCAGGGCCTTCGCCGATCACCACCAGTTCGCGGTCGGGAAGGTGACGGAACGCCTCCACGATCAGATCGACGCGCTTGTAGGGGACGAGCTGCGAAACCGTCACGTAGGTCGACCCGCGGACGGGTGCAGCGTCGACCGGGTCGATTGCGACCGGCGGATGGATGACCGTCGAATCGCGGCCGTAGCAGCGCCGGATGCGATCGGCGACGTAGCGGGAGATGGCGATGAAGTCGTCGACCCTTCCGCTGGTCTCCCGATCCCACGCCTGGAGCCGGTCGAGTACACGTCCCGCGACCCAGCCCCTCAGACCGTGGTCGAGTCCGGTCTGCTGCAAGTACTGGTCGCGCAGGTCCCACGCATAGCGCATCGGCGTGTAGCAGTAGCAGA
>DATGDG010000410.1:0-4636 GCA_035311025.1 Casimicrobiaceae bacterium | reverse complement strand
GTCGCAACCAGATCGCGGCGCTCGCCGCGGCGATCCAGCGCCTCGCGCGCCTCGACGCACCCGCAGACGCGACGATGACGGCGTTCTTTCGCGACCATCGCGAGATGGGATCCCACGATCGCCCGTGGATCGCCGACGGCGCGTTCGCCTACCTTCGCCGCAAGCGCTCGCTCGGGGCCCTCGCCCAGACCGACGATCCGCTGCTCCTCGCACTCGCCACCCTCGTTCGCGAATTCCGCCATTCGGTGCGCGATCTGGACGATGCGCTGAAGGCGTCCGAACGTGAATGGCTCGCGGCGTTCAAGGCGCGGATGCACGAGCCGCTGCCCGCGGCGGTCGCGGCGGACCTCCCCGACTGGCTGTGGGAACGACTGGGCGCAGCGCTCGGGACCGAGGATCGCGCAGCGCTCGCGCGTGCATGGCAGGCGCCGGCGGCACTGGACCTGCGCGTCAATGCGATGAAGTCGACGCGCGAGGCGGCGCTGGCCGCGCTGTCCGCCGAAGGACTGCCGGTCACTGCAACGCCGTTCGCGCCCTACGGCCTGCGGATCGCCGGCCGGCCGTCGCTGCTGCGCCATCCCTGGCTGGTCGATGGACGCATCGAGGTCCAGGACGAAGGCAGCCAGCTCGTCGGCGTCCTGGTGGCGCCGCGCCGCAACGACATGGTCGTCGATTTCTGCGCAGGCGCCGGCGGCAAGACCCTGCTGCTCGGCGCGATGATGCGTTCGCAGGGGCGCCTGTACGCCTTCGACACCTCCGCCAAGCGCCTCTCTCGCCTGACGCCGCGGCTTGCGCGCTCGGGGCTGTCCAACGTGCATCCGCAGGTGATCGCCCACGAGCGCGACGCCAAGGTCAAGCGCCTTGCGGGCAAGATCGACCGCGTGCTGGTCGACGCGCCGTGCACCGGATTCGGCACGCTGCGTCGCAACCCCGATCTCAAGTGGCGCCAGTCTGAGGACGACCTGCGCGAGCTGACGGAAAAGCAGGCGCGCATCCTGGCCGCCGCAGCAACGCTGGTGAAGCCCGGCGGCAGGCTGGTCTACGCGACCTGCAGCGTGCTGCCCGAGGAGAACGACGCGATCGTCGACGCGTTCCTCGCCGCCCACGCGGCGTTTGCGCAGAAAGATGCTTCGGCGATCCTCGCACAGGCGGGCATCGCCCTTGACACCGGCGCGCGCCTGCGGCTTCATCCGCATCGCCACGGCTGCGACGGCTTCTTCGCCGCCGTCCTCGAGCGCGCGCAATGACGTTCCAGCCATGATCCTCCCCGTCGACTTCGACCGCCTGCAGGATGCGCTGGCATCGCCGCGGGGCCGCGTCGAACTCGCGATCACCCTGCTGTGCCTGCTCGTCGCCTGGCTGATCGACCGATGGGTCGAGCGTACCCGCGCCGTCCGGGGCGACGTGTCGCGCCTCGCCGCCAGCGTCGTGCGGCTCGCCTTCCCGCTCACCGCGCTGGTTCTGATCTTCGTCGCCGCCATCCTCTGGCGGCGTCATGTCGGCCCGCCCTTCTTCCTCGCGATCACTGCGCCGCTGCTGGTCGCGCTGGTCGTGATCCGGCTCCTGATCTACGGACTGCGGCGGCTGTTCCCCGCGCAGCGCTGGCTGCCGACCTCCGAGCTCGCCATCGCCTCGATCGTCCTGGGCGTGCTCGTTCTCTACTTCTTCGGCGTCCTGCCGGAGATCGCGGCGACGCTCGACGAAATCGTCATCCCGATCGGCAAGGCGCAGATCTCGGTGCTGTCGGTCCTGACCGGCGCGGTCGTGATCGTCGTGACCCTGATCGTCGCGCTGTGGGTATCGAGCTTCCTCGAGCGGCGGCTGATGGGCGCGACCCAGGTCGACGCCAACCTGCGCATGGTGCTGGCGAAGACCGTGCGCGCGGTGGTCATCGTCCTCGCCGGCTTGATCGCACTGCAGCAGATCGGCTTCGACCTGACGCTGCTCAGCGTCTTCGGCGGCGCGCTGGGCGTGGGAATCGGGCTGGGACTGCAGAAGCTCGCATCGAACTACATCGCGGGCTTCACCATCCTCCTCGACCGCTCGATCCGGATGGGCGACCTGATCACGCTGGAGGGGCGCACCGGCACCGTGGTGAAGGTGACGTCGCGCTACGCGGTCGTGCGCAGCCTCGACGGGGTCGAGGCGATCGTGCCCAACGAGACGCTGGTCACGACGACAGTGCTGAACCAGTCGTATACGTCGCGCGAGGTGCGGGTCGCCCTGCAGCTCCAGGTCAGCTACGACAGCGACGTCGAAACGGCGCTGGCGCTGATGGTCGAACTCGCGAACCGCCAGCCGCGGGCGCTGCGCGGCGATCGCGCGCCCGCGGCGTTCCTGGTCGGCTTCGCCGACAACGGCATCCTGCTCGAGCTGGGCTTGTGGATCGCCGATCCGGAGAATGGCCAGCTCAATCTCAAGAGCGACCTCAACCGGGCGATCCTCAGCGAGTTCGGCGCGCGCGGCATCAAGTTCCCTTTCCCGCAGCGCGAGATCCGGATCCTGGGCAGTCCCGGAAGCGGATCGGGCCTCGCAACGGCCGGTCGCGCAGATCGTTCCGGCTGACCCCGCTTGCACCAGGGCCTTGCCGGCCGCATATCGTGTTCGGCAGTGGTCGCGTACAATGACGATCGCGTCTTGGGCCGCCGCGTGACACCGTCACGGGGCTTCGATGCTTCTACATGGATAATCAATGAGTTACAGCTTGCTGTCTTTCGCGGCGCATGGGCTGATCCAGCTGCCTTGGTGGGGCTACGTGGCCGTCACCCTGGGTCTGACCCACATCACCATCGCCGCAGTGACGATCTTCCTGCACCGCGGCCAGGCGCACCGGGGCCTGGATCTGCACCCGCTGCCCTCGCACTTCTTCCGCTTCTGGCTGTGGCTGACGACCGGGATGGTGACCAAGGAGTGGGTCGCGATCCACCGCAAGCACCACGCGAAGGTCGAGACCGACGACGACCCGCACAGCCCGCAGACGCGCGGCATCAAGACCGTGCTGCTGCGCGGCGCCGAACTCTATCGCGCCGAGTCGAAGAACGCCGAAACGATGGCCAAGTACGGTCACGGCACGCCTGACGACTGGATCGAGCGCAACGTCTACACGCCTTACTCCTGGGAGGGCGTGGGCGTGATGCTCGTCATCGACGCGCTGCTGTTCGGCCCGATCGGCGTCACGATCTGGGCCGTGCAGATGATGTGGATCCCGATCACCGCGGCCGGCGTCATCAACGGCATCGGGCACTACTGGGGCTACCGCAATTTCGCGAGCAACGACACGTCGACCAACATCGTCCCGTGGGGGATCATCATCGGCGGCGAGGAGCTGCACAACAACCACCACGCGTACGGCACCTCGGCCAAGCTGTCGTCGCGCTGGTACGAGTTCGACATCGGCTGGATGTACATACGCATCATGGAAATGCTCGGGCTGGCGAAGGTCCGCAAGGTCGCGCCCAAGGTCCGCTTCGACCGCGCCAAGTCGGCGCCCGACCTCGCGACGCTGCACGCGATCATCACCCACCGCTACGCGGTCGCCACCGCCTACGCCCGGACGCTGAAGACCGCGTGTGCGGCAGAAATCGGCGCGCTGCGCGAGCGTCATCGCGGGCACATCGACCTGCCCAGCCTCGGCCGCTTCAAGCGCTGGCTCGCGGCCGATGCCAACGCCCTGCCCGAGACCGAGCACCAGCGGATCGCACATGCGCTGGAGAAGAGCAAGGTCCTGCAGCAGATCTACGCAATGCGGCAGGAGCTCGCACAGCTGTGGAACCGCTCGACCGAGTCGTCCGAGCAACTGCTCGCTAGGCTGCAGGACTGGTGCCGCCGCGCCGAGTCCTCGGGCATCGCGCCGCTCGCCCAGTTCTCGCTGCAGCTCAGGCACTACGCGTGAGCAGTTTCCACGTGAGCGCTTTCCACATGAGCGCTATGCGCTGAAGCGCGCTCCGAGAGCGGGCGCAGTTCACGCCCGCCACCCACAAAAAAACCCGCGAAGTTTGCGGGCTTTTTGTCTGGAGCGAGGCGCAGCGGTTACTTGAGCTTCGTTTCCTTGTACGCGACGTGCTTGCGCGCCACCGGATCGAACTTGGAGAACTGCAGCTTGTCCGGGGTGGTCTTCTTGTTCTTGGTCGTCGTGTAGAAGTGGCCGGTTCCGGCCGTCGACTCGAGCTTGATCTTTTCGCGGGCGCCTTTTGCCATGGCTTGCTCCTTCTCGTTGCTCAGATTTCGCCGCGGGCGCGCAGGTCGGCCAGCACGGAGTCGATACCGTTCTTGTCGATCGTGCGCAGGGCGGCGTTGGTCAGGCGCAGGCGCACCCAACGGTTCTCGCTCTCGACCCAGAAGCGGCGGTATTGCAGGTTCGGCAGGAACCGGCGCTTGGTCCTGTTGTTCGCGTGCGAGACGTTGTTGCCGGTGATCGGCTTCTTGCCAGTGACTTGACACACGCGTGCCATAACTAACTCCTTGATTCCGCTCTGAGAGATGGCGTCGGGCCGCTCGCTCACGAGAGCCGCAGACGAATGCCTGCGGTGGGCCGAACGACGCAAAGCCGTGAATTATAAGCGGAATCGGGTTCGGCCGCCAAGCGCGTCGAGCGACCCCTTGAAACGGGGCCGGCCGGGCAAGCTACACGAGTCCG
>DATGDG010000409.1:0-4939 GCA_035311025.1 Casimicrobiaceae bacterium | reverse complement strand
AACCCTCGACGAGGAAGCGTTGCGTGGCTATGCAGCGAGGATGGGCGGAGCGGCGAGCCCGCCGGCGGCCGGCGCAACTGCGGCGACGACCGGAGCGGCAAGCGAATCCGCGACGGGGGCGGCGGCGGCGACCGGACGGTGACTCGCGAGCCGGCCCCTCGTCTCCGGACAATGCCTCAGCGCCACTCGTCGATCGAGGGAACGCGCATGCTCTCGACTTCCGGCAGGTCGAACCCGAAGTGCTCGGCGAGCAGCGCCCGCAGCGCGACTCGGTCGGGAAGCTGCAGCGTCCGCGACTCGGCCCCGCGCCGGATCGTGACATCGCGGTTCATCACCGCCACGCGACCATCGCCGGTCAGCGCCCGCAGCATGATCCGGTTGACGAAAGACGAGCTTGGATGCGTCGCGGTGAAATGATTGCCGACCTCGAAGTCGATCAGGTTGTCGTCCTCGACGGCCGACACCCAGCAATCGACCACCCTGTCGGGGGTCTGCGCGCGCAGCACCCACGCGCCGGCGTCGCGCGCCATCCAGTGCGTCTCCGTCCCCGCCCTCGCCTGCTCGCCTTCGCGGAGCGGCACCGGCACGCGCGGCGCCAGCGTGCCAAATCCGGGATCGACGACGAACGTCCCTTCAGCGACGGGCACGGTCAGGAACATGTGGGTGCGCGGCGATTCCCTGCGCGACGCGACGACGACCACGCGCGCCGTATGGCGCACCGGCTCGAAGCCGGTCGCCTCCAGGGCCGCGGCGAACAGCGTGCAATGCTCGAAGCAATAGCCGCCCCGCCGCGCACCGACGAGCTTGCGCTGCACCGATTCGAGATCGAGGCGAACACCCCGGCCGAGCAGCACGTCGAGGTTCTCGAACGGGATATGCGACATGTGGGCATCGAGCAGCCCGGCGAGCGTCGCGAGGTCGGGACGAAGCTCGCCGGTCCAGCCGATGCGCTCGAGATAGGCGTCGAGATCGAAGGCCACGATCGTCCTCCCACCGGATGAGCGCCGCCCGTTGACGGGTCGCGTCGGCACGGCGTTCCACGCCGACATTATGGAGGCAGAACCATGAGCAAGCGAAGCTTCCGGCTCCCCGAGGTCTACCGGCTGCTCGAGCCCGGGCCCGTGGTGCTGTTGACCACGGCGTCCAGGGGCGAAACCGATATCATGGCGATGTCGTGGCACATGATGATGGAGTTCGAGCCCCCGCTCGTCGGCTGCATCATCAGCGGACGCAACCACTCGTTCGGCCTGCTGCGCGCCAGCCGGGAGTGCGTGATCAACATCCCGACCGTCGAGCTCGCGCCGAAGGTGGTCGGATGCGGCAACACATCGGGGCGTCGCGTCGACAAGTTCAAGCGTTTCGGCCTCACGCCGACCGCTTCGTCGCAGGTCGGCGCGCCGCGGATCGCGGAGTGCTACGCGAACCTCGAATGCCGGATCGCGGACGGGCGCTGGATCGACCGCTACAACATGTTCGTGCTCGAGGTCGTCAAGGCATGGATCGATCCCTCGGTGAAGAAGCCGCGGACGATCCACCACGCCGGCCGCGGCGCGTTCGTCGTCGACGGCGAGACGATCCGGCTGCGTTCGAAGGCGAAATAGACGAGGTGCCACCGATGCCTGCTCGCAACAAGACCACCGGCGCCCGCACCAAGGTCGCGGGCAAACCCCCGCGCAAGCGCAAAGGCGCGCCGCCAGCGATCGCGCCTGCACGAACGCCCGCGCGGACCGCCGACGGCGACGCCGGCGTCATCGGACTGGCGCGCCAGCTGCGCGCATGGGCCGACTCGGTGCTGGGCGTCGCGGGGGCGGCGGCCGACATCTCGATCGGCGCCGCCAAGGCGCTGCTGGTCAAGCCCGGGCAGCAGGCGGCGCTCGCGAAGGCGGGAGCGATGCTTCGGCGGATGCGCGAGGCCGCGGGCCTCAGCCTCAAGGAAGTGACCGACGCGATCGACCTCGAGGATCCGGTGCTGCTCGAGCTGGTCGAGAACGGCAAGATCGCGCTGCCGTTCGAGATCGTGCTGCGACTCGCCTCGGTGCTGGGACGTAACGACCCGCTGTCGTTCGTCATGCGCTTCACCCGCTCGTACAACCCCGATGTTTGGCGCACCCTCGAGCGCCTGGGCTTCGGGCGCCTGGTCGTGCAGGCGGGCCGCGAGCGCGAATTCGCGAACATCTACCGCGGCAGCGATGCGGCGCGCCGGTTGTCCGACGAGGATTTTGCCGCTGTACTCGCGTTCACCAAGAAGGCATTCGAGCTGGCACTGGCCTTCCGCGGGGGCAACGCGCCCGGCGCGCGCCGGGCGCGGCCCGTCAAGTGACGACCGGCGCCGCCGGTGTGCGGTCCCGAAGGCGCGCGGCGAACCACCAGGCGAGCAGCGGCAGCATGACCGCGGCGCCGCCAAACACGCGCGAAACCGAATCGTGATCGACGACCCACGCAGCGGCGACGATGCCGACCGACTGGCCGAGGAAGAGCGTGCACGCGTACAGCGACACCGCGGTGCCCCGCACCCGGGGTGCCATCTGGGTCGCATGCGTCTGCAGCGTGTTGTGCAGCATGTAGAAGCCCAGTCCGCCGATGAAGCACGCCGGCAGCGACCACGCCCAGTGCGGCATCAGCGCCAGCGTCGTGAACGTGATGCCGAGCAGCAGGCCGCCGCCGCGCACCAGCCCGGTCTCGCCCCAGCGGCGCAGCATCGCCGGCGCGAGGCGACTGTAGAAGAAGCCGCCGACGCCATAGAGCGCCAGCACCGCGCCCGCCCAGGTCATCGCAAGGCCGAAACGCTGATGGAGCGCGGTGGGAACGAACGCGAACGCGCTGTAGGCGAACGCGCCTTCGACGAAAGCGAGCCCCAGGATGCGCCACGCCCAGGGCACCGCGACGACGGCGCGAATCCGGGCCAGATAGGTATCAGGCGACTCGCCGCCGCCGCCCCGCGGACGCGGCGTCTCCGGGGCCGTGCTGCCGGAGCCTCGCAGGTCCACGCGCATCAGCACGCCGACGACCGCGAACAGCAGCGCCAGTGCGACGAACACGCTGCGCCAGCCCAGCGTGTCCGCGAAGAAGCCGCCGGCCCATTGCCCGATGATCATGCCGACGACCGTCGCGCCCAGGAGCCTCGCGAGCACCTCCTGGCGGCGATCGTAGGGAACCGCGTCGCCGATCCAGGCCATCGTCAACGGAATGACGGCGGCGGCCGTCGCACCGGTCGCCGCCCTGCACACCACGAGCACGGCGAGCGATGGCGCGAACGCCGCCGCGAGATTGGCCAGGGCACAGCCCAGGACGGCGAGCGACACCACGCGGAACTTGCCATAGCGATCGGCGAGCGGTCCGTAGAACAGCTGCAGCAGCCCGTAGGCGATCGCAAAGGCCGAGATGACCTGTGCCGCATGTCCGGTGGTCGTGACGAAATCGCGCGCGAGCGCGGGCAGCAGCGGATCGCAGATCCGCATCGACGTCATGCTCGCGAACGCGGCAGCGGAGAGCAGCGTCAGCTGCCGAGGCGAGGCGACGCTGTCGCCCGCATCGCTTCCGCCAGTCACCGGCTTCCCGTGAAATGCCTGGGCAATCCCTGCCAGCACTGGAAGTATTCGGCCTGCAGCTGCGCGGACTCGAGCGCCCGGCGCGTCGGGCGGATCACGCAGCGCGTCTCGAACATGAAGGCCATCGTATCCCTGATGTAATCGGGCTTCGACGTGTCGGCGTTGCTCGCCCGCTCGAAGGTTCCGGCATCGGGTCCGTGGCCGGTCATGCAGTTGTGGAGGCTCGCACCCCCCGGCACGAAACCCTCGGCCTTGGCGTCGTAGGCGCCGTGGATCAGGCCCATGAACTCGCTGGCGACGTTGCGATGGAACCAGGGCGGCCGGAACGTGTGCTCCGCCGCCAGGATGCGCGGCGGGAAGATCACGAAGTCGATCGCGTCGACGCCGGGCGTGTCCGACTGCGACTGCAGCACCAGGAAGATCGAGGGATCGGGATGGTCGTAGCTGATCGATCCGATCGTGTTGAAACGCCGCAGGTCGTACTTGTACGGCGCGTAGTTGCCGTGCCAGGCGACGACATCGAGCGGCGAATGATCCATCTCCGCCGACCACAGGTTGCCCATGAACCGCGCGACAAGCTCGCAGGGACCCTCGCGATCCTCGTAAAAGGCGGTCGGCGTCAGGAAATCGCGCGGATTGGCGAGGCCGTTGGAGCCGATCGGGCCGAGGTCGGGCAGCCGGAATGTCGCGCCGTAGTTCTCGCAGATGTAGCCGCGCGCTTCGGGGTCGATGAGCTCGACGCGAAACCGCAGGCCGCGCGGGATGACGACGATCTCGTGAGGCTCGGCGTCGACGATGCCGAGCTCCGTGACGAAACGCTGTCTGCCCTGCTGCGGAACGATCAGCATCTCGCCGTCGGCGCTGTAGAAATGCCGGTCGAACATCGAGCGGTTTGCCGCATAGACGTGGATGCCGCAGCCGCCTTGCGCGTGCGGGTCGCCGTTGCCGGCCATCGTCACGATGCCGTCGACGAAGTCCGTCGGCGCCGAAGGCATCGGCAGCGGATCCCAGCGCAGCTGGTTGGGAGGCGTGGCGACCGCGCCGAAATCGCTCTCGTAGCCGCCGTTGGCGATGCGCCTGAATGGTCGATGAACCGCCGCAGGGCGCACCCGGTAGAGCCACGACCGGCGGTTCGCGCCGCGCGGCGCGGTGAAGGCCGTGCCCGAGAGCTGCTCGGCGTACAGGCCGTAAGGACACTTCTGCGGCGAGTTCTGCCCGACCGGCAGGGCGTCCGGGAGCGCCTCGGTGGCGACTTCGTTGCCGAATCCCGAGAGGTAGCGGGGCGCGTCCCCGCCGGTGCCTGCAGCGCTCATGACTCCTCCCTGGACGTCTCGCCCTGCGGCGCGATCCCCGCCCGCGCGTGCGTCATCGCCTGGCGAAGGATGTCGAGG
>DATGDG010000408.1:0-2351 GCA_035311025.1 Casimicrobiaceae bacterium | reverse complement strand
GATCCCCTACACGACGGGCGGCGGGGGCTCGACCCAGGCGACGACAACGGCGTTCAAGGATGCGGTGCTCAAGCTCGAAGTCACGCCACAGATCACGCCGGACAATCGGGTGATCATGAACGTCGAGATCCACAAGGACAGCGTCGGGCAGAACGTGCCGCAGGCCGGCGGTGGATTTGCGCCGGCAATCGACACCAAGAGCATCACGACGCAGATCGCGGTCAACAACGGCGACACGGCGGTGATCGGTGGCATCTACGAGGAAACGGTCAACAACACGGTGAGCAAGGTTCCGTTTCTCGGCGACATCCCGGTGGCGGGCAACCTGTTCAGATCGACGTTGCGGTCGGCGGAGAAGACCGAGTTGCTCATCTTCCTGACCCCCCGGATCGTCAAGGACTCGGTCTCGTCGGTTCGATAGCGGGAGCCCCGCATCGGGGTTTATCGGAATCAGGGACGCACCACGTTTTCTTGAAAACGTGGCGCGTCCCTGATTTGTTCCATCCTCTACAATGCCCCGGTGTCGTTACACCGGGGCAATCTGTTTCTGGTCGGCTTGATGGGCGCGGGGAAGACCACGCTCGGGCGGGCGCTCGCCAAGCGCCTCGACAAGCGTTTCGTCGATGCGGACCATGAACTCGAGGCGCGGCTCGGCGTCACCATCCCGACGATCTTCGAAGTCGAGGGTGAGGCGGGGTTCCGCGACCGCGAAGAGGCGGTCATCGCGGAACTGACCCAGCTGACCGACATCGTCCTGTCGACCGGCGGCGGTGCGGTGATGCGGGCGGGTTCGCGCGCGCGGCTTCGCGAAAGCGGCACGGTGCTCTACCTGCACGCCAAACCCGAGGTGCTCTGGCAGCGGCTGCGCGGCAGCCGCCACCGCCCGATGCTCCAGGCCGCCGATCCGCGGACGCGTCTGGTCGACCTCTACACGCTGCGCGACCCGCTGTATCGCGAGGTCGCGCACTACGTGATCGAGTCCGATCGCGATGCGGCGATCCGGTTCGTGCGCTGGCTCGACGCCGATGCGCACGACGGCGGCGATCAAGCCCACGGCAACCCTGCGAACCCCGCGACCCTGCCGGCGAACGAGGACAAATGAGGACCCTGACCGTCGGCCTGGGCGATCGCGCCTACCCGATCCACATCGGCGCGGGACTGCTGTCCCGGACCGGCGAGCTGGTCGGGGCGGGATCGTCCGCACGCGCGGTGATCGTCACCAACGCGGTCGTCGCCGCCCATCACCTCGCGCCGCTCAAGGCGTCGCTGCACGAGCGGGGCACCCAAGTCGATGTCGTCCTGCTCCCCGACGGCGAGGCGCACAAGAATCTCTCCACCCTGAACGATCTCCTCACGCGCCTGCTCGAGCTGCGCGCCGAGCGCGGCACGACGCTGGTCGCCTTGGGCGGCGGCGTGGTCGGCGACGTCGCGGGCTTCGCGGCGGCGATCTATCAGCGCGGCATGCCTTTCGTGCAGGTGCCGACGACGCTGCTCGCCCAAGTCGATTCATCGGTGGGCGGGAAGACCGGCATCAACCATCCGCTGGGCAAGAACATGATCGGCGCGTTCTGGCAGCCGCGCGCCGTCGTCATCGACACCGATTGCCTCGCGACGTTGCCGGACCGCGAGGTTCGCGCGGGCCTCGCCGAAGTGATCAAGTACGGGGCGATCCGCGACGCCGGCTTCTTCGCGTGGCTCGAAGGCAGCATGAAGGCGCTGCGCGCCAAGGATCCCGCCGCGCTCGCGCAGGCGATCCGCCGCAGCTGCGAGATCAAGGCCGAGATCGTCGCCGCCGACGAGCGGGAAGCGGGCGAGCGCGCGCTGCTCAACTTCGGACACACGTTCGGCCATGCGATCGAGGCTGCGCAGGGCTACGGCGCGTGGCTGCACGGCGAGGCCGTGGCCGCGGGGATGCTGTGCGCCGCCAGGCTCTCCGAGCGCGTCTGCGGCTTCGAGTCTGGAGGAACGATCCGGCTTTCCGATCTCGTCGGGGCGGCGGGTCTCCCGACGTCGCCGCCGAAGATCGCCGCCGAGCGCTGGCTGGACCTCATGCGTCGCGACAAGAAGGTCGAGGGCGGTGCGATGCGCTTCGTGCTGCTGGCAGCGCTCGGCCGCGCGCTGGTGCGTGCGGACGTCGCCGACGCCGACGTGGCGGCGAGCGTCTAGACCGATTCCGTTCCGGCAACGGAAAACGGCGCCCGAGGGCGCCGTGTTCCGCTGTTGGTTTCGTCAGTCTACGGACAGGTGACCTTCGCTGTGACGGATTGGGTACCTGACGTCACGGCGATCGTGTAGGTTCCTGTTGCACTAATGTTGGCCAAGAATGCGGTTCCTTGGATCGGATTATTGGT